>JAQTVA010000127.1 GCA_028707055.1 Candidatus Bipolaricaulis sp.
CCCTCCGCCTCGACCTAATTCTCGTATCACTATACCAGATCTCTCCTGGACCCGTCCACCGCCGAACCGGGATCGGCGCGCCGGCGCTCAAAGCCTGAGGAGGCGCGGATGAACGAACTCAGGTAGAGGGCGTTGTCCCGCTGGGCGCGGCTCAGCCGGAACGTTCAGTCTGTCCCACCGCAGACGGTATTCGTGAGAGACGCGTTGCGAGTCAGCGATCAGATCCTTGACCTCGGCGCCGGCGGAGCGGGGATCATCGGCCGGCTTCGCGGTCGGCAGGTCGTGGCGGTGGATCTTCGCAAGAGCGGACTCGGCGCCCCCGCCGGCTCAATCACGGGAGCCGCCGACGCGCGGCGACTCCCGTTCCCAGACCGGTCCTTCGAGACGGCCGGATCTTCTACCTCCATCTCCCACGGCCCGCGCAGTAGCGCCCGCCAGGACGAGCGTAGCGAACCCGGCCCGGCATCTTCCTTTCGCATAGACATGCTTCCCCTCTACCAGGACCGATGTCCTTGTCCAGACTCCGGTCTGTCTCCTTGCCCTTCCGCTGCTTCGCGGCATACTCGCCCAAGGCTTCCCATGCCAGAACGCAAAGCACACAAGGCTCCGAACGCAGACCTATTCCGCGAGCTGTTCGACCGTGTTCCGATTGGGCTGTATCGAACGACACCCGGCGGGAAGGTCGTCGACGTCAACCCGGCGTTCGTCGAGATGCTCGGATACCCAGATCGAGAGACGCTCCTCGGTGAAGCGGCGGACACGGTCTACGCACGGCGGGAGGCCCGCGATCGCTGGCGCGCCGAGATGGCGGAGAAGGGCACCGTCTCGGGCTTCGAGGCGGAGTGGCTGCGCCACGATGGAACGCCGATCTGGGTGGAAGAGAACGCCCATGCCGTCCGCGATGCCGACGGCCGCATCCTTCACTACGAAGGCAGTGCGCAGGACGTCACGGCGCGTCGCCGTGCCCAGGCGCAACTCGCCGAGGAGAAGGCCCGATTCGAACAGCTGTTCGCGGCCTCGCCCGAGGCGATCGTGCTCTGCTCGAACCAAGGACGTGTCCTTCGCGCGAACGACGCGTTCTTCACCCTGTTCGGCTACCTGCCGGAAGAGGCGGTGGGGCGCGACGTCGACCGATTGGTCGCCCCCGAGCGTGACGCTCTCCACTTCGAGGCCCGGGGAATCACCGAGCAGATCGCCGACGGGCAGCTGTCGTTCGTCGAGACGCAGCGGCGCCGCAAGGACGGCCGCCTCATCCACGTGTCCATTCTCGGCAAGCCGATCCTCATCGGCGACGATCCGATCGCGATCTACGGCATCTATCGTGACATCACGGCCCAGAAGAAGGCCGAGGCCGCGCTGGCCGCGTCCCAGCGGAAGGTCGAGAGCCTTCATGAGGCGGCGCACGCGCTCGCCGGAGCGGGCCGGGAAGAGGAGATCTACCGGATCACCTGCGAAGCCGCGGAGCATGTTCTCGGATTCTCGCTCGGCGTCCTGTGCATCGCCGAGGGGGACGAGTTCGCCTGTCAGGCCGTCTCCTCGAAGATCCACGTCGCGAACCTTGGACGCACGAAGATCAACCCCGCGGGCATCGCCGTCCGCGCGCTCGCCTCGGGGCGAGCGATCATCGTCAACGATCCCCAGCCGGAGAGCCTTCCCCACGGCATTCCGGCGTGGTCCCGGTCCCTCATCTGTGCGCCGATCGGCGATCTCGGCGTCTTCCAAGCCGCGTCGCCCGACCCAGGCGCGTTCACGCAAGAGGACGGGCGTCTTCTCGCGATCCTCCTCGGCCACACCGCGGTGGCCGTTTCGCAACTCCGCCTCCAGGCCGAGCTCATCGAGCAGGCGCGGCACGATGCGCTCACCGGCGTCTTCAACCGCCGTTACTTCAACGAGTTCATCGCGCAGGAGGTCCTGAGAGCATCCCGCTACAGACACCCAATCGGCCTCCTGATGATCGACGTCAACCGGTTCAAGGAGATCAACGACCGCCACGGCCATCAGACGGGCGATGTGGTCTTGCGCGAGATCGCAGCCGTCCTCCTCCACACGGTGCGGAAGACAGACATGGTCGTCCGCTACGGGGGCGACGAGTTTCTCGTGGTGCTCACTGAAACGGGCGAGGATGCCGGCGAGGCGGCACGACGCGTGCGCACCGCCGTGAGCGAAAGCTCGACACTTCGCGAGATCAGCGGGTTCGGTGTGACCGTGTCCGTCGGAAGCATCTTCTGGCATCCCGACACCGGCACCCCGATCGAAGAGGCCCTCGCAGCCGCTGACGCGCGGATGTACGACGACAAACCCGCTCGCTAGCTCGCGGTTCTAGGTTCTCTAACCTCGCATGGACACACGGCCCCCCTAGGCTGCAATCTCGATGTGCAGATCACACGCCGACTTCGTCGTGTCCGGCTCTCCGTCGCTCACCCTACGGCTTGACTCGTTTCTCTTGCGGCAGCAGGTCTCGTACTTGACAGAGCGGAACCACGTGTGCTTCGGTGACCACGTCTCGAGGTGCGTGAAGCCCATCCGTTCGTGGGAGTGCCTCTTCTTGACGTGGAACTTCGGCGTGCCCAGACGCCGGCGTCGGACGCCCGGGTGAAGCCGGTGGATTCGACGGAACGCCTCCTCCCCGGTTCTGGTGCACCGGTTCGATGAATAGGCGCCGAGACGTTCTCCATGGAGCACTTCTCGGCGTCGGCCGCAACGATCACTCCGCCGACGATGCAGTTCCCGAGAAGAACTCAGTGGTAGACGCACCCCGTGGACTGGATCCACTCCTGCGTCTGCTTGACATCCGGCGGTCCCAACGGCGGGTCCGGCAGCTCCCGCAGCTTCTTCCGATCCTCCCGCGGCAGAACGACTCCTCCGTGGGGAACGCCCTTCCCTGGATGATCGCGAGGCTTCCGGCATCCTCGGACCGGGACCCTTCGAGGCGCACCGACCGCGTTTCCGCTCTCTGCGGCATGATGACTCCCCTTCTCTCAGGAGGTGAGCATGCCGCCGATTCACGTCCGGTGTCCCAGTTGCAGATTCGCAACCCTGCTCGCTGCCGCGGTCACTAAGTTAGAACGCAACCTTACGCCTCCCCAGGCAGCGGAAGCACGAGGCGCGCGCCCCTCACGGGGTCACGCGTACCGGAACGAGGATCGCCTCGCCTTCCCCGTACACGATCCAGAACAGGAACACGCCAGGCGCCACGCCGCTCGTGCCGATGTCCAGGACGTACTCATCGCCGGACTTGGCGCGGCCGGAGAACGAGCAGGCCGACAGGTCCAGGCCGCCGCCCGCCCCCGCACCGAGGTCGAGCCCAGGTCGCGTCGTCACGACCCACGGCCAGCCGGTGAGCTTCCGGTCGCTTCGCGACAGGGAGAAGCTGACTGCCAAAGGCCCTCCCGCACGGAGCGCCACGGGCTCTGCCCTGCTGCGCTGATAGAGCACCGCCAGTTGCGGGGCGTTCCGCGTTCCGGGCGTTCCGCGCAACGGCCTCCGTTGGGCATCCTCGCCGCGAGTGATGACCCCGGCGTTCGTGCCCCAGTTGTCGGCGACGTCGCCGCCGAAGGGGTCGATTCGCTCCATGGAGCCGAACGTGGCGCTGCTCCCGGCCGCCCACGCATCCCGTCCGACGTTGCTGGCATTCGCCGTATCCACGATCTCTCCGCGGTCGTTGACCAAGACGAGGACCTCTCCGAGGTCGGACAGAACCCGCATCGGCGATCGGGAGGCGTCGTACAGCAGGCTTGCCTTCACGTCCTTCACCACTTCGTCCCGCGTCCGCTCGAGGAGGAAGTAGCCTCGCGTCTCTTGGTCGGGGTCATAGGATACCCGCCACAGGAGACCGCTCGGGTCGTCGCTCCACACGAACGCGCCCCCCGACTCGCTCCCCGGATCTGACTCCGAATCGCTCGACGGAGCGAGAACCCCGGAGAGCTCCACGACCTTCCAGGCGTAGTCCTCCGGCGCCACCGGGCGGGTTCGCCGCCACTGGATACTCCACCCCGCGAGATCGACGGGCTCGGCCCCAAGGTTGCGCAATTCAATCCACTCGTCTTGGGCGTTCGCCGCCGTCCCTGCCCAGGCCACCTCACTGAGGATCACCCGAGCGCCCAGTCCGGCATCTCCCGTGCCGCCCCCGCCGCCGACCACGCCGGCGACTCCCACGGTGACGGCGGCGGTCGCCGTCAACCCCTCGTCGTCGATGACGGTGTAGGTGAACGAGTCGGTGCCCACGAACCCAGGATCCGGCGTGTATTGGACCGAGGAACCTTCGTTGAACACCATGCCGTTCTGGCCGGGGCTGACCGAGAAGACCATGAGCACGGGGCTATCTTCATCGGTGTCATTGCTCAAGACGGGGATGGAGATCGCAACATCGACGTCCGTGGTCGCGCTGTCGTCCTGCGCGGTCGGCGGGTCGTTGACGGCCACCACCGCCACGATGACGCTCGCCGTCGCCGTGCCGCCGCGCCCGTCGGACACCGTGTACGTGAACCGGTCGACGCCGCTCCATCCCCTGGCAGGGGAGTACACGATCGTGTCACTCTCGCGAACGACGGACCCTGAGGCCGGCTGCATCACAGACTCCACGCGCACGTCGTCGCCGTCAGGATCGAGGTCGTTGGTGAGCACAGCGATCGTGACCGGGATGTCCTCGTCCGTGACGCTGCTGTCGTCGCCGGCCGCGGGAGGCTGATTTGCCGCAGCGACGGACACGGTCACGATCGCCGTCGCCGATCCG
>JAQTVA010000128.1 GCA_028707055.1 Candidatus Bipolaricaulis sp.
CCTCCACCTTGAGAACATCGACCGCCGGGTCTCGGACCTCACGGTTCTGGAGATCAAGAAACTGGAGATCGGTCGAGCGCTCGCCTCGCATCCGAAGGTCCTCTTCCTCGACGAGGTCATGGCCGGTCTGAACTCCGACGAGACGAAGGCGGCTCTCATCGCCGTCCGCAAGATCCGGGATCAGGGCGTGGCGATTTGCGTCGTCGAGCACGTCATGGGCGTGATCCGCGATCTGACGGACCGCGTGATCGTGCTCGACGCGGGGACGATCATCGCGCAAGGACCGTATGCCCAAGTTTCCGCCGATCCGCGGGTCATCACCGCCTATCTCGGTGAGGAGGAGTGATGCTGACCGTCTCGAAGCTCAACCACTACTACGGAAAAGCTCACGTCCTGCGCGACCTGTCGCTCGACGTCGGGACGGAGTCCGTGGGCGTATTCGGGCCGAACGGAGCGGGAAAGACGACGCTCGTCCACGCGATCGTCGGCCTCGTGCGACCGCGAAGCGGGACGATCCTGTTCGAGGAGCGTTCGCTGCTGCGGCTGCAGACGTTCCAGGTGATCCGGACAGGCATCGCCCTGGTTCCACAGGAGCGCGAGCTCTTCCCGTTCATGTCCGTTCTCGCGAACCTCGAGGCTGGAGCCGCCTACATTCCGAGAGCACAGAAGGAGATGAGCACGGCGCTCGACGGGGCGCTCGAGATGTTCCCGATCCTCAAGGAGCGATCGCGTCAGCTTGCGGGAACGCTCAGCGGCGGGGAGCAGAGGATGTTGGCGATCGCCCGAGCCATGATGTCGTCGCCCAAGCTCCTCATCCTGGATGAGCCGTCACTCGGGCTGCAGCCCTCTCTCGTGACCGAGCTGTTCCACAAGGTCCGGGAGATCAGTGCGCGCGTGGCGATCCTGATGGCCGAACAGAATGTGCGCCAGAGCCTGAAGGCCGTCCACCGCGGCTACGTCATCGAGAACGGGCAGATCGCCCTCGAAGGGAAGGCCGACGAGTTGCTGAACAACGATCACGTGAGGCGGGCGTACCTTGGTCTGTAACGGGAGACGTCCGGAAACGAGGGAACCATGAGCGCCAAGATCCTCGCCCTCTGCGGAAGCCCTCGCGCGGGCAGCAACACCCAAGCGTACCTCGAGGCGGCTCTTGGGGTGCTCAAGGAATGCGGGGCGGAAACGGAACTCGTCGAGCTGCGTGGGAAGACGATCCGTAGCTGCCAGGCGTGCTACGCTTGCTGGCGCAAGGGAGATGGAGTCTGCCAGATCCAGGGCGACGACTTCCGCCCGGTGTTCGAGAAGATGCTCGCCGCAGACGCGTTGATCGTCGGATCCCCGGTGCACTACAGCGCCGTCCATCCGGACCTCTGGTCCGTGCTCGTGCGCGCCGGCTTCCCGGGGATGGCGGGACATCCGCACAGCGCTCCGCGGCCGTTCGCCCGCAAGATTGGCGGACCGATCACCGTCGCCCGCCGCGCCGGGCAGAACTTCGCTCTCGCACAGCTGCTCCTCTGGTTCAACATCAATGGCTTCATCGTTCCCGGCTCGATCTACTGGACCGTCGGCGTCGCCCGGTCCGCCGGGGACGCCGTGAAGGACACGGAGGGCGTCGACACCGCCATCCAGTTTGCGAAGAACGTGGCCTGGTTGTTGGAGAAGACACGCTGATCGCCGCGTACGCACCGCCGCGCGGCGGAGAAAGGAGACGGCATGAAGACGGGTGTGGGGCAGTCGGCGTATCCGGAAGAAGGAGCCGTCTACAACCTCGGACAGCTTCTGGCCCGCAACGCCGGCCAATCCGGTTTCTCTGAACGCGTTGCGGTCATCGACACGGGGCGCCCAGAGGGCCGTGAGATCTCGTATCGGACACTCAACGCGCGGTCGGCCCGGTGCGCGAACGCGCTCTCCGCACTCGACGTCAGGAAGGGCGATCGTGTCTTCGTCCTCCTTCCGAACCGAGTCGAGACCCTGGAAGTCCTCTACGGTTGCTGCAAGATCGGCGCCGTCTTCACACCGGCGAACTTTCGCTTCGCCGCCGAGGAGATCGCTTTCCTGATCGACGATGTAGGAGCCAACGCCCTCGTCTTCGACACCGAGTACGCCGACAAGGTCCTCGAGGTCCTCGTCGCGCGCCCGACGCTGCGCGCCGTGGAGATCGGGGGGCACAGGGTTCCGTCGGCCGAGGTTTACGAGTCGTGTTTGACCGGCGCTTCCGAGACGGAGCCGGGATGCCCCACAAGCCCCGGGGACACGTGCATGATCCTCTTCACCGCGGGAACCACCGGCCGTCCGAAGGGCGTGAAGCTCACGTATCGGAGCACGTTCTTCGCCTGCCTCTCGAACGGGATCTCCGCGTCGATGACCCGGGACGACGTGTACCTTGGGGCCCCGCCGATGTTCCATGCGGGCGGCCTCACGTGCTTCCAGCTCTACATGCTGATGATCAGCGGAACGATCGTCATCCAGAGCCGGTGGACGCCGCAGGAGGCTCTGGAACTGATCCAGCGGTACCGCGTCACCTATCACTTCGGCATCGCCACCCAACTCAAGATGCTCATCCAGGTCGAGGGTTGGGAGAAGTACGTCGGGTCTCTGCGCGCCGTCAACGGCGGCGGGGAACCGCAACCGGCGGAGCTGAAACACGCGTTCATCAACCAGGGGATTACCTACGTCAGCGGTTACGGACTGACCGAGACCGGGGCCACCGGGTTCAACTGGCCCGCGTCCTCGGAGGACGACCCGACCTTGAGCAAGGCGAGCGAGTGCATGGGGAAGCCCCCGGCTTTCGTCGAGGTCAAGGTCGTCGACGAGACCGGGAAGGAGACCGAAGCCGACGAGTTCGGCGAGATCATCATCCGGCGTGAGCCGACGGGGGCCGCCGGGTACTGGAACCGCCCCGAGGACGAGGCGAAGAAGTTCCGCGGCGACTGGATCTTCACCGGGGACCTCGGCAAGCGCGATGCGGAGGGATTCTTCTACGTCCTCGGCCGCACGGACGACATGATCATCAGCGGCGGGGAGAACATCTACCCGTCCGAAGTGGAGAAGGCCATCTTCGGACACGAGAAGGTCGCCGACGTCGTCGTCGTGCGCGGCCGCCACCCGCAGTGGGGCCAGACGCCGAAGGCGATCATCGTCCCGAAGCCCGGCCGAACGGTCACCGAGGACGAGATCCTGGAGTACGCGGCGCAGCATCTGGCCTCGTACAAGAAACCGCGGAAGATTGTGATCGTCGACAGCGTTCCCCGCTCAGAGACGGGGAAGATCGACCGCAAGGCGATCCGCAAGCTGTACGAGGAGGTCTAGCCCTCTCGGCAGCGGCGTCGTGCCTCGGCGTCGCCTTGCCTCTTCGTCAACGGGGCCTCTCGCTCGAGCCACATGTTGCCTGCCGTGCGCGCGCCAGGGGGTAGACTGAGCCACGCCGCCGCGGCGGGTTCAGCGTGCGCCGGGGCAAGGCGGATCACCATGAAGAGAAGCACCCAGTCCCTCCTGATCGTCGCCGGAGCCCTGTGCGTGGCCGTCGGAGTCGTCGGCATTCTCCTGCCGATCCTCCCCACCACGCCGTTCCTCCTCTTGGCCGCGTTCCTGTTCGCGCGAAGCTCGAGCCGCTGCCACCGATGGCTGTTGACGAACCGCCTCTGCGGCGACTACGTGCGTCGGTACCTCGAGCACCGGGCGATGAGCCGTCGCCACAAGATCGTCACCCTCATCCTCCTGTGGACCGGGATCGGCTGCTCGATTGCGCTCGCCGTCTCTGCCCTGTGGCTGCGGCTGCTCCTGGGCGTCGTGGCGGTCGCGGTGACCATCCACATCTTGGCGATCCGAAGCCAGTGAGGCGCCGCGGCGCGGCGCCTCACCCTGGCCGGGTTTCGACTTTGCCCTACGAAGGAACCTCGCTCAACGGAATGCCGAGCGCTCCGGCGACCCCCCGCCCATACGCTGGATCCGCCTTCAGGCAGTTCCCGATGTGACGGATCTTGATCTCCCGAGGGGCATCGCCCATCGCGCGAGCGGTGTTGCCGAACAGCACCTCCTGCTGCTCGCGACTCATCAACCGGAAGAGGAGTCCCGGCTGGGTGTAGTAGTCGTCGTCATCCTCGCGGAAGTTCCACCGCGCGGCCGCGCCATCGAGCCGGAGCGGCGGCTCCGCGTACTCCGGCTGTTCCTGCCACTCGCCGTAGCTGTTCGGCTCGTAGTGGAGCGTGCTCCCGTAGTTGCCGTCGACGCGCATCTGCCCGTCGCGGTGGAAGGCGTGGACGGGGCAACGTGCCGCGTTCACGGGGATGAGATGGTGGTTGACTCCGAGGCGGTACCGCTGCGCGTCCCCGTAGGAGAAGAGGCGCCCTTGCAGCATCTTGTCCGGCGAGAACCCAATCCCCGGCACGACGTTGGCCGGGTTGAACGCCGCCTGCTCCACGTCGGCGAAGTAGTTCTCCGGGTTGCGGTTCAGCTCCATGACGCCGACCTCGTGGAGCGGGAACTCCTTGTGGTACCAGACCTTTGTCAGGTCGAACGGGTTGTACGGCATCTGCTCGGCCTGCTTCTCGGTCATCGCCTGGATGAACAGCTTCCAGCGAGGGAACTCGCCCCGCTCGATCGCCTCGTACAGGTCGCGTTGGTGGCTCTCGCGGCACTTCCCGATCACGGCCTCCGCCTCGGCATCGGTGAGGTTCCGAATCCCCTGCTGGCACACCCAGTGGAACTTCACCCAGTGCCGCTCGCCC
>JAQTVA010000129.1 GCA_028707055.1 Candidatus Bipolaricaulis sp.
AGACGCTGCCAACGCCGCCCCCTTGAGCACTGTTGCGTCGACCCCCGCAGCGTTCAGGATCTCCAGCGCGTCGGCCAGGATCTCGAACACGGACTCGGCGCGGCGCTCCTCCTGCAGGGTGGCGGCGGCCATCGCAAGACGGAACTCCTCATCGACGTCCGTGCCGTTGGACCGTGTGTTGGAGCGGAGGAGCGGGAGCAGATGCGCGAGCAGTGGACTCCTTTCGGCGAGCGCGGACCTCACGTCGCGAACGCCCTCCCGCCAGCGAACCCAGCTGCTCTGCCCTTCGGATCCAGGGACGAGAGCCGCGCGCAGCAGCCCGGTGTCGCGCACGTTCGGCAGGAGGGCGGACAGCGTGTCGGAGAGCGTCGGCTCGCGGCCGTGACCCCGATTCCCTTGGTTCACCGTCGGTCTCCAGTCCTTAGCACGCCCCGCAGCAAGCCAGGCAGCAGAGTCAGGTCGCTGCCCAGGCAGAGCTCATAGCAGGGGAGGCTCTCCGCGAGCCCTGCCATCCGGTCCATCAACCCCGCCCCCGTCACGGGAAGCCTTAATGTGGACGTCGGAGCCATGGCGAGCAGGGCCTTGGCTCTCGTGGTGGCCGAGATCGTCGGCACAGCGTTGTCCCCCAGGGTCGTGCAGACAACGCCGCGGATGCGGACCGCCCGCGCGATTCGCTCCGGGCAGATCGACGCGGCGTGAACGAGCCGCTTGGGAGCCCCGGTCGGCGCCCCAGGCTCCGCATACCGAGCGAGGCCCGGCAGGCGGGCCTCCCCATCGCGCGTCAGCCATACGGAATCGTATAGGCCATGCCCGACGTACGTACCCGCCGCGGGCTCTTCGATCGCAACGTAGTCATCGCCGAGGAAGTCGAACCCATCGAGGAAGCAGGCCATGGCGACGGTCGTCTTCCCGGTTCCGCCTTGTCCGACCAGCAGGAGTCCCGCCCCGTCGTGAGCGATCAGCGCGGCGTGCAACACGGGAACGTCGCGGTCCGCAAGCCAAACCAGCAGGGGAACGTGGAATGGCTTCCCGCGGTTCTGGAGCCCGACGTCCGTCCCATCTCGAGCGCAGCCCCATAGGCCCGCCGCGTCGCGGTCGAGCCAAAGCTCCACGCCGTCGCGGGCGTGCCCCACAACCCGGTCCTCCACGTCGCCAAAGATGACGCCGCCTTCAGAGGGCGCACTCCGGGAATCGGCGACAGTCGGAGCGGCAACTCCAGAAGTGCGCTCGTCCCACGCCGCGACGGCGAGGTCCGGTGCCCGTCCGCCCCCGCTCGCGACGACCAGGTGGCGGAGTGCCATGCCTAGCGCGTCCGCAAGGTCCCGCCCCACGATCCGCAGTCGGACCGACATCCCAGCGAGGCCGATCCAAGCCTCGACGAATTCGTCCGGCCGTCGGTCGCGTGCCCGCACGAACCCCGCCTTCATCTCGGCGAGGCGAGCTGCGGAGTCGCCGTGCCACGTTGAGCGAACTCCGCGAAACGCGATTGGCCGGGTCATACGGGCTCCTCCGCAGGCAAGGGGCGTCCCGCGTCAGCGAGCATGGCGCGCAACGCCACCGGGATTCCGGCGGCCTTGGTTCCCACATCGACACGGTACGCCGGGACCCGCTCTGCCAAGTCGGCCAGGCGCTCTAGACCGATGCGCCCCGGATGGAGCGCACCAGTCTGGAGGCCGTCCCGAAGCATCGCGAGAAGAGCCTCTCCCTGGAGCAGCCTATGAAATCGCGTCGCGGGCGACGTCGAGATCCGGAGCAGAGCCACCGCACGAATCCGAGCGCGCGCCCGCAGCGGACCGTCCGCCCCGGCGGGAAGGATGAGCAGCCGCTTGTCCTCGTGGGGATACGCCCCGTCCGCAAGCATCCCTGAGACACCGCCCACGCGGGCGATCGTCCCGCCGTCGACAAACGCCGATGCGTACACGCTGTGTCCCCAGGCCGTCCCATCATCGCGGATCTCCAGCGCGGCAAGATCGTCGGCCAAGTACTGAAAGCCGCCGGCCACGCAAGACAGGGACGATGTGGTCTTGCCAGCTGCGCTCGACCCGGCGAGCAGAACCCCGTCCCCCAACTGGGCGACGAAGGCGGAGTGAACGAGCGGGACGCCGCGGTCGTTGTACCAGAGGCTCAGCGGGACATGCAGCGGACGGCCCCACTCGTAGAGGGAGAGTCCCTCGACACCGAGAGCAGAGCCGACAATGCGCCCGCTCTCTCGATCGAAGCTGCTGACGGAATGAGGGAGGACGCTGGTCGCAAACCTCCCGTCCTCGGACGCAGAGTAGCTCGCGGTCGCGCCCTCAGGGTGCACGGCGACGGCCGGCTCGACCGCAACGCCCGTCTCGCACTCGCTCCAGAGGTCGATGGTCAGGCTTGGCGAGGGAGGGTTCGGTGGCTCGCACTGCAGGTGGGAGAGAGGCATCGCCAGGCGTTCCGCAAGTTGATGACCGACGCAACGGATGCGAACGGCGCGTCCGGCGAACGAGTACCACGCCTCGTGTCGGCCCTCGCGGCATGAGGACTCCGCCTGAGCATAGGCGTTCCCCAACTCCACGTGCTGCCAGACCTCGCGGCTCCTACCCATGCTCCTCCTCAGAGGATCTCCTGCCCTCTCGTGTCGCAAGACACTCGTACAGGGCGGCGTAGGCGTCGACGCAGTCCGTCCAGCGGAAGACCTTGAGCGCGCGGGCCCGGGCGGCTTCGCCCATGGCACGCGCCGACTCAGGGCGGTCCAGGAGCCAGCCGACGGCCGTGGCCAATAACGCCGCATCCAATCCGTCGACGAGGATCCCCGTTCGGCCATCCTCCACGACCTCGGGGAGCCCGCCCGAGCGGGTTGCCACAACCGGCCGCCCCATTGCGGCCGCTTCGAGCGCCGCCAGCCCGAAGCCCTCCTGTTCCGAAGGCAGAACGGCCAGCGTCGAGGAGTTGATGAGTGCCGGAACGTCGGCGGGAGAGACCCACCCGAGGAACCGGACGCGGTCCATCAGTCCCGCCCGAGCCGCTTGGAGTTCCAGGCTTTCGCGCTCCGCTCCATCCCCGGCGATGTCAAGCCGGACGGACGAATGCCGCGGCCCGAGCGCGTTCAGAAGGTCGAGCACAAGGTCGACACGCTTCTCCGGAGCGAGCCGCCCGAGGTAGAGAAGTCGAGGTGGGTCAAACGGGAGGGGCAGAGGAAGCACGGAGGGTTCTTCCAGGGCGTTGTAGATCACGCAGGAACGGCGCCGTAGCGTGGGCACGAGTCGCCGACCGTCCTCTAACATGGCGCGCGAGCATCCGGTCACCCAGTCGGCCGCGGAGAGGGTTCGCTTCACGAGCGCTGTGCGGGGCGCAGGCCACCCACCGTGGAGAGTGACTAACCACGGCGCCAAGCAGGCCGACCGCGTCGTCAGCTGGAAGAAGTCCCCGGCGCTTACGCCGCTTGTGTGGACTAGATCCGGACGAAAGGAGCGCTTGAGCCGAGAGACCCGTTCCCGCGTTTCAAGAACCGACTCGATCCTTCCCGACCACGGCGAAAGACGCAGGATCGGTATTCCCTGGTACTCGTCTTCCTCCGGAAGAGGCACCCCATCCTGCTCCGTGATCACGAGGAACTCGTGCCCCCGCTCGCGCAACGCGGGAAGGAGCCTAGCCGCGACGTTCTGAACGCCTCCGATCCGAGGCCAGAACACGGGAGACCAGAACATCACGCGCATGACGGCGCTCCTGCGCTCGAGATCATCAGCTTCCCTCTCGGCTGCTTCGCGCAAGTCGATGGTACAGCCCGTCGTAGGCCGCCACGGACTTGTCGAAGCTGAAGACATCCGTGGCTCTCCGCCGCGCCGCCTCACCCATCCGCCGCGCTCGATCGGGAGACTCGAGCAGCTCAACGATAGCATTCGCCATGGCCTGCGGATCCTCCTTCTCGACGAGAATCCCTGTTTCGTGGTCCACGATCAGCTCCGGGATGCCTCCGACGCGGGTCGCCACCGTCGGGCGCCGCATCACGGCCATTTGAAGGCCGACCAAGGGAAACGCGTCGTCGCGAGACGGCACGATCGCCACCGACGCCGTGTTGATCAGCTCCGGCACGTCCTCCGGTCCAACCCAGCCTCGGAACTGAACGACACGGTCCAGGCCCAACTCCCGCGCCTGCCATTCAAGCGCGCTCCGTTCCGGACCGTCGCCGGCAATGATCAGCCGGGCTTGCGGGACGCGCGCGACAACGTGGGCAAAGGCCGCGAGGGCCACATCGACGCCCTTCTCTCGAGAGAGTCGTCCGAGACAGAGCAGCACGGGAGGATGGAACACCAACCGGGATGGAGGCGCGGAAGGCGGCTCCTGTGCGTTGTAGATCACGGAGGAATGGGATGAGATCGCGGGCACCAGGTCGCGTCCCAGCCCGAGCATGGCATCCGAACAAGCGACAACCCAGTCGGCGTTCTCGAGGGTTCTGCGCACGAAGGCATCGCAGCTGCGGGGCCAGGCGCCGAGGAGAGAGACGAGCCAGGGAGTCGGATGTGCCGTCAAGGTGAGAAGCTGGAAGAGATCGTTGGCGCTGACCGCGGCGGTGTGGAGGAGGTCCGGATCGAACGTGCGTTTCAATCGAAGGACCTCCTTCCGCACCTTCGCCAGGCGCTCTGGGTTTCCTAGAACCGCGGCAAACGGGAGGCGA
>JAQTVA010000012.1:0-6368 GCA_028707055.1 Candidatus Bipolaricaulis sp.
GCGATCGCTGGTCTCCGAGAAGATCGCGCGAAGGGGGATGCATGGCCGAGACCAAAGGGAAGCGCGCGCCGAAACCGAAGAAGCCGAGAGCGGTTGACGTCGACGTTCCGCGAGACGAGGAGAAGGAGGAGGTGCTCGTCGACGAAACGGACGACGAGCCCGCCTTCGACGAGGAAGCGGCGGGCGAGGACGAGGACGGCGCGTCCGACGACGCGATCGACGAGGAGCTTGCCGACCCCGAAGACCTGCTCGGTGATGACGATCCCGGCGATGAGGAGCCATCGTCCGAGGCCGAGGCGCCCGCCCGAAAGCGCCCCCGACCGACCGGGTGGGAGGGGGCCGACAGCTCGAACCGGCGCGAAGACCCCGTCAAGACCTATCTCCGCGAGATCGGCAAAGTGCCGCTCCTGACGAAGGAAGGCGAGGTCACCCTCGCCAAGGCGATGGAGATCGGCGCGTACGCCGAGCTGTCGATCGCCAAGGCGATGGGCGCCGACGCGGAGAAGCGGTTGAAGAAGGTCAAGGACCTCACGGACGAGGAGCGCGCGGAGCTTGAGATCCTGAAACAGAAGGGCAAGGAGGCCGCGGAGCTTCGCGAGACGGCGTCGTTTGAGGAGAAGCTCGGCGGCGAGCTGCCGACGAAGGCGACCCGTGAGGAGCTTGAGGCCCTGGTCCGCGAGGGCCGCGCCGCCCGGGACCGCCTGACGATCTCTAACCTGCGCCTCGTCGTGTCGATCGCCAAGCGGTACATGAACCGCGGGCTGTCGCTCCTCGACCTGATCCAGGAAGGGAACATGGGGCTGATGAAGGCGGTCGAGAAGTTCGACTTCTCGCGCGGCTACAAGTTCTCGACCTACGCGACGTGGTGGATCCGCCAAGCGATCACGCGAGCGATTGCCGACCAGTCGCGGACGATCCGCGTCCCCGTGCACATGATCGAGACCGTGCGCGAGCTGAACCGTGTGAAGCGCGAGTACATCCAGTCGCACGGCACGGCGCCGACGCTCGAGGACTTGTCTCTTCTGACGGGGATGTCGATCGACAAGATCAAGAAGGTCGAGAGCGTCTCCCAATACACCGCGTCGCTCGAGCGGCCGATCGGCGAGGAGGACGAGGACACCCTCGGGGACTTCATCGAAGATCCGTCCTCGCCGTCGCCGACGAAGGAGACGTTCCGCATGTTCCTGCGCGAACAGCTGTCGCGGGCCCTCGACCAGCTCGACGAGCGGGAGCGCGAGATCCTCAAGCTTCGCTACGGGCTGGAGGACGGCCACCCGCGGACGCTCAAGGACGTGTCGCTCAAGTTCAACATCACCCGCGAGCGGGTCCGGCAGATCGAGATCAAGGCGATCGAGAAGCTGAAGCACCCGTCTCGCCGGGCCGAGCTCCGCAAGTTCCGCGAGTTGCTCATGGCGGAAGACTGAGGGCGGCGCCGTGGGTCGATCGGACGCCGGAACGGCCGTCCTCGTCCTTCTCGGACCGACGGCGTGCGGGAAGACGGCGGTCTCCCTCGAAGTCGCACGCCGCCTGGACGGCGAGATCCTCTCCGCGGACTCGCGCGCCTTCTTCGTCGGCCTCGACGTCGTGACGGCCAAGCCGTCCCCCGCCGAGCGGCGCGCCGTGCCCCACCACCTTGTGGATTGCGTCCCGCTTCGCGGAACCTACGACGCGATGGCGTTTCGCGCCGACGTGGCCCGGCGGGTCCCCGAGATCGCGGCGAGGGGAAGGGTTCCGATCGTCGTCGGCGGCGGAACCCTCTACCTGGGTGCGATCCTGCGCGGCGTGTTCGAGGGCCCGGGCACGGACGCGGCCTTCCGGCGGTCGCTGCGCGACGTCCCGGTCGAGGACCTTCACCGGCGGCTCTCCGATGTCGATCCCATCGCGGCAGCGAAGATCCACGGAAACGACCGGCTGCGGATCGAGCGTGCCCTCGAGGTCCACGGAGCCACGGGGCGCCCGATCAGTGAGTGGCAGGCGAAGGCGTCACCCCTTCCCTTCACGTTCGTCGTGCTCGGGCTCTTCCGGGAGCGCGACGACCATCGGCGGGCGATTGCTGCGCGGGTCGACACGATGCTCGCCGATGGGTTGGTTGAAGAGGCGGCCCGATTGCGACAGGATGGTCTTGAGCCGGGGGATCAGGCGGCGCGAACCATCGGCATCCCCGAGGCGTGGGCCGTTCTCGACGGGAGAATGGGGCGCGAGGAGCTGGCTGTGACGCTGACGCAGGCGACGTGGCAACTGGCGCGGCGCCAGACGGCGTGGTTCCGCCGTGACGCCGTGGCACGATGGATCGACGTTTCCGGGAGGAGCCCCGAGGACGTCGCAAAGGAGATCGAGGCCGAATGGAGCGAGAGGAAGCGAGGGATCCGCGAACCGCGGCCGTCGACGAGCGTCTCGTCCTGACCGCCGCGGCGCAGCGGCGAGCCGACGAGGATGCGTACCGTCTTGGCGTGACCGAGGACGCGCTCATGGAGAGCGCGGGCCGGAGCGCGGCGACGTGGATCCTCTCCCACGCGGCGACGCGGCGGGTCGTCGTCGTCGCGGGGCCGGGAGGGAACGGCGGCGACGCGCTCGTCGTCGCCCGACACCTTCGGACCGCCGCGTCGGAGGTGAAGGTCTTCCTCCTCACGCCGCCCGAACGGCTCTCCGCCGGGACCCGGCGAATGCTCGAGCGCTTCGTGGCGGCCGGCGGGAGCGTGACGCCCCTCGAGACGGCCGGCATCGAGGGGTTCACCGACGCCCTGGCGTGGGGGACCTTGGCGGTCGATGGCCTCTTCGGCACCGGATTGTCGCGCCCGCTCGACGGGCTGGCCGCCTCGACGATCCGCGCGTGGAACGCCGCATCGATCCGCACCGTCAGCCTTGACGTGCCGAGCGGCGCCCTCTCCGACTCCGGCGACATCGCCGGCCCGCTCGTTTCGTCCGACGTGACGCTGGCGATGGAGTTCCTGAAGCCCGTCCATCTCCTCTTCCCCGCGGCGAGCCGCTGCGGCAGCGTGGCCGTCGTTCCCGTCGACTACCCCGACGACGTCCGTCAGCGGATCCACCCGCTCGCACGAGTTCTCGAGCGCTCAGGCATCGCCCATCGGTTGCCCCCGCGGCCGGCGGACGGGCACAAGGGCACGTTCGGCCGTGTCCTTGTCGTCGCGGGATCGGTCGGGATGACCGGCGCGGCGATCCTCGTCTGTCGGGGCGCGCTGCGCGTGGGGGCGGGACTGGTCGTCCTCGCGATCCCCGCATCGCTCGATCCGATTCTCGAGCTTGCGCTTCCCGAAGTGATCACGGTTCCGGTCCCCGAAACCGGAGGGAGACTCGGCCCCGCCGCCCTCGGAGCCCTACGCGACGAACTCGCCCGCGCCGACGTTCTCGCCATCGGTCCGGGCCTGTCGCGCGCCCCCGACGTCGTGAAGGCGACGCTCGCGCTCCTGCGGGAGTTCCGCGGCCCGTGCGTCGTCGACGCCGACGCCCTCTACGCTCTGTCGAGGGAACCGGAACTCGTCTCCTCCCTCGCTGTGCGCGGGCTGCTGACCCCTCACCCGGGTGAGCTGGCCTTGCTTACCGGAGAGTCGGCCGGCGCCCTCGCCCACGACCGGATGGACGCGACGCGGGCGTTCGTCGAGAGCCGCGGCGTGACGACCGTTCTGAAGGGACGCCCCACGGTGATCGGCCTGCGCGGCGGCGACGTCTACCTGAATCCGACCGGCAACACCGGGCTCGCCACCGGCGGAAGCGGCGACGTCCTGACAGGGATCCTCGCCGGTCTCATCGGCGGCGGCGCCTCGATCGCCGACGCCGCCCTGCTCGGCCCGTACCTTCACGGGATGGCGGCGGAGAGCTTTGCGTCGGATCGATCGGAGCGGTCGTTGCTTCCATCGGACGTGATCGACCTCTTGCCAAGCGTCCTCCGCGAGGTCGAGCAGTGCGGCTGATCGACAGCCACGCCCACCTCGACGACGACGCCTTCGACAAGGACCGCGCGGCGCTGGTCGCAAAGCTCCACGCGGAGGAAATTGGCGTGGTCACCGTCGGCGCCGACCTTGCCTCGAGCCGCGAGGCCGTTCGACTGGCGGCGCGCCATCGGCAGGTCTGGGCCGCCGTCGGGGTTCACCCGCACGATGCGAAGAGCGTCACGCCGGCCGTGTTGCGGGAGCTTGAGGCTCTGGCGAAGGAGCCGAAGGTCGTCGCGATCGGCGAGATCGGCCTCGACTACTACCGCGATCTCTCGCCGCGCGACGTTCAGCGGCAGGTCTTTGCCGAGCAGCTTGCGCTGGCGAAGCGGCTCGGGCTCCCCGTCGCGATCCACAACCGCGAGTCGACCGACGACCTCGTGCGCATCCTGCGCAAGGCGGGCGCGAGCCACCGCGGTGTCATCCACTCCTTCCTCGGCAACTTCGAGTTGGCACAGACGTTCCTCGACCTCGCCTTCCACCTCGGTGTGGGCGGGCCGCTCACGTACCCGGCGAACGCCGCGCTGCGCGACGCGATCCGGCATGTCCCCCTCGATCGCATCCTCCTCGAGACCGACTGCCCGTACCTCACTCCGGTGCCGCACCGCGGGAAGCGGAACGAGCCCGCCTACGTCGGACTTGTCGCAAAGGCCATCGCCGATCTCCGTGGCGCCCCGCCCAGCGCGGTGGCCGAGGTCACGACGAGAAACGCTATCGCCGTCTTCGGGCTTGCCGCTTCCTCGGTCGAGACCTGAAGGGTGCATCCTGTACCGCTCCCCGAGAAGCGGAGACTTTAGAAGTGAGGATGGGTCAGCTATGATCCCGGCATCCGCGGTCGCGGAGATCCGCCGACCGACACACGAGTGAGGTGGGGATGGACTTCGATCGCAATCTGCAGGAACTCCTTGGACGACCCAACGTGGCGAAGAATCCTCCGCGGCCTCAGCTCATCCGGGATGTCGTGACCTACCAAGAGGCGGTGGTGTGTTCCTCCGGAGCGCTTGCGACCTGGACGCCGCGGGAGTCGACGGGCCGTAGCCCCCAGGACACGGTCACCGTCCGCCGGGCGACCAGCGAGGCCGAGATCGACTGGGACTCGCCGAACAACAACCCGATTGCCGAAGAGACGTTCGATCGGATTCTCGACGACGCCTTTGCGACGCTGCGCGGGAAGCGAAGGCTGTACGAGATCGACCGCGTGGTCGGCGCCGACCCGGCGTACGCCCTCCCGATCAAGCTCGTGACGGACCGAGCGCTGACGTCGCTGTTCGCCGACAACATGTTCCGCGCCGTGCCGGCGGACGTCGGCAAGAGCGTCTTCGCAGAGCGCCCGTTCTGCCTCATCGCCCTTCCCACCGACAAGCTCGATCCCAAACACTACGACGGACGACTGCGCATCGATCCCCGCACGAAGAAGACGACGACGATGGTCATCGCCATGGACTTCGATCGTCGCATCGGTGTGGTCTACGGCTCGGCGTACTGCGGCTCGGTGAAGAAGTTGATCTTCTCGGTCATGAACTACTACCTCCCCGCGGAGGGGATTCTGCCGCTTCACTGCTCGGCGAACGAAGGCCCCGACGGCGACGTCGCCCTCTTGCTCGGCCTCTCGGGGACGGGAAAGACCACCCTGTCCGCCGATCCGCGCCGCGCGCTCCTTGGCGACGACGAGCACGCTTGGAGCGACGACGGGATCGCGAACTTCGAGAACGGCTGCTACGCCAAGCTGATCGACCTCGACCCGAAGAAGGAGCCGGAGATCTACCAGGCGATCCTTCACCCGGCGGCGCCGGAGAAGCACGGGGCGATCGTCGAGAACGCGATGATCTACCCGGACGGCACGTTCGACCTGTCGGACGACCGGCTCACTCCGAACTCGCGCGGCTCCTACCCGCTCGCGTTCTTGTCGAACGTGAAGGCATCGTCGACCGGCGGCCATCCGACGACGATCCTGTTCCTGACCGCCGACGCCAACGGTGTCCTGCCGCCGATCGCCCGCCTCTCCAAGGACCAGGCGATGCTGTGGTTCCTCATGGGATACACGAGCAAGCTGGCGGGGACGGAGACGGGGATCATCGAGCCGAAGACGACGTTCTCACGATTCTTCGGCGAGCCGTTCATGCCGCGGAATCCGGACGTCTACGCGCGAATGCTCGGCGAGAAGCTGGAACGCCACGGGACCGACGTCTACCTCGTGAATACCGGTTGGAGCGGCGGTCCGTACGGAGAGGCGAAGCGGATGGACATCACCCTCACCCGCGCGATGGTTCACGCCGCGCTGTCGGGCGCACTGCGGAACGTGAAGTACGAAGAGGATCCGCTGTTCCACGTGTCGATTCCGCGAACGTGTCCCGGCGTTTCGGCCGACGTCCTCCACCCTCGGAAGTCGTGGAAGGACGCGGCGGCCTACGACGCTCGGGC
>JAQTVA010000012.1:6468-12756 GCA_028707055.1 Candidatus Bipolaricaulis sp.
CGGCCGTTGACTGTGACACAGTGTTTTGTTACAATGCCTCCGACCTGGCCGATCGAGGAGCGGCCAAACCCGTCATCAAGACCGCTTGTGGAGGTGGGCCCGATGGAGGAGGAGCAGGTCATCGCGAAAAAGGAGGTTCTCCAACGGACGGGGATCTCCTACGGGCAGCTCTACCGCTGGAAGCGCAAGGGGCTGATCCCCGAGGCGTGGTTCATCCGCCGCTCGACGTTCACGGGTCAGGAAACCTTCTTCCCGCGCGAGAAGGTCCTCGAGCGGATCGAGCGGATCAAGGCGATGAAGGACACGCACCCGCTCGACGACCTCGCGGATGTGATCACGCGGGAGGTGGACGCCCATCTGCAGGTGTCCCTGGAGAAGCTCCGTCGTCTCAAGGGCGTCGACGCATCGGTGCTCGCGACATGCGACATCGAGGCGGCGCCGAAGAAGACGCTGTCGATTCAGGATGCTCTGTGCGTCGGCGTCGTGAGCCGGATGAAGACCTCGGCGCGGCCGGAGGAGTTGGAGCTGGTGCAGCGCACCCTGAGGGCGCGGGTCGATGAACCGCTCCTGGAAAGGGTCTCCGCCGCCCGGCTCGACCTCTACCTCCTCAGGAAGGGAATCTCCGGCGGCGCGATTTCGGCCGAGGTGAGTTTCGTCGTCATCGCGCCGTCCGACGTGGTCTTCGACCCCGACCTGAAGACGGTCGACCGAGTCGATCTTCGAGACCTGTTGGAGCGCATCAAACTGGACGTTGCGGCCCACGGCGAGGAGCCCGGCTCGCGGCGACGCCCGCCGGAGGAGGAACGATGAGCGACGAACGGCGATCGATCAGTCTGTCGGGAGCGGGAAAGGTAAGCGGCGGGGACTACGCCCGGGTCTCCATCTCCGGCGCAGGGAAAGTGGACGGCGACCTGAAGGCCGAGGAGATTCGCATCTCCGGAGCGGGGAAGTTCGGCGGCAGGACCGAGGGCGGACAGATCTCCGTCTCGGGGAGCGGCGTGTTCGACGGACCGGTGACCGCCGATGAGATGAGCGTGAGCGGCGCGGCGCGGATCGAGGGCGAGGCGACGGTCAAGGAGATGAAGTGCTCGGGGACGTTCCGCGTCTCGGGCAACCTGGCGGCCGAGTACGTCAAGGTGAGCGGGCACATCCGCGTCGGCGGGAACCTCGAGGCTGACATCTTCAAGGCCAGCGGGGGGTTCGACGTCGAGGGCCTGCTCTCGGCCGACAAAATCGAGGTTCACCTGGGCGGGAAGTGCCAGGCGCGCGAAATCGGCGGCGAGTCGATCCACGTCGAGCGCGGGAACTTTCGCGAGAAGGGGATCCTCCTCGACGGCCTGGTGCGCATGCTCTGGCGCAGCGCGGCGGTCGAGCTGACAGCGTCGTCGATCGAAGGCGACGAGATCGAGCTGGAGGACACGACGGCGGACGTGGTGCGCGGCAAGCGCGTCGTCATCGGACCGCGGTGCCACATCAAGAGCGTCGAGTACAGCGAGACGCTCGCGGTGCACGACGACGCGGAGGTCGAGAAGCAGACGAAGATCTAGGCCGTGGGGCCCGCGCCTTTCCGTTCTGCTTCGTGATCAGCGGTTCGCGGTGTGAATCGCTCGGCCGAGGGCGCTCTCCGCCGCTCCTTGAAGCCCTTCGGGGAGCGTCGGATGCGCATGCACGGTGTGTGCGATGGCGTCGACTGTCATGCGGCTTCGCACGGCGAGAGCCGCCTCGCCGATCAGGTCTGACGCCTCGGCACCGAGGATCTGGACTCCGAGCAGCCGGTGATCGCTGGCGTCGGCAACCACCTGGAAGAAGCCGTCCGGCTCCCGCATTCCGACCGCTTTGCCGAGCGCGCCGTAGGGGAAGCGCCCGACGAGGATCTCGGTACCACGCTCCTTGGCCGCCTTCTCCGACAGGCCCACGGACGCGACCTCGGGATCGGTGAAGATCGCTTGCGGAATCTCCTCGGCGGCGATGCGCGCTGCCGGCTCGCCGGCGAACGTGTCGGCGAGCGCGACGCCCTCAGCGGTGGCCTTGTGGGCGAGCATCGGCCCGGGCACGAGGTCGCCGATCGCATAGATCCCATCCGCCGTGGTGTGCCAGCCGGCGTCGACGGCGACAAACCCGCGGCGGTCCGGGGACACGCTCACCCGCTCCAGTCCGATCCCGGTCGAGTTCGGGCGACGGCCGACGGCGACGAGGATGCGGTCAGCGCGGAGGGGTTCGCCGCCTTCCGTTGCCAGGAGCGCGCCGCCGTTTTCCGGCACGTATCCCGTCGCCTTCACCGCGGTCAGGATGCGAATCCCTCGGGCCGCGAGCGAGCGTTTCAGTCCGGCCACGGTGCGACGATCCAGGTCCAGAGTCGCGAGGATTTCGGGGAGAAGCTCCACGATCGTGACGTCGCTTCCCAGGCGGCGATAGATGTTCGCCAACTCGAGTCCGATGACGCCGCCGCCGATGACGACGAGTCGCCGCGGGATCTCGCGCAGCGCCAGAGCGTCATCCGACGACCACACTGCCGGGTCGGCGAACGGGAACCCTGGAATCTCGATGGGAGAGGAACCCGTGGCGAGCACGATCCGCTCCGCCTCGAGCGTCTCCCCCGTGGAGAGGCCAATGGCGCGATCTGCCCGGAGCTCCGCGCGTGCCGGGTAGACGGTGACGCCCCCCTTCTCGAGTAGGGTGACGATCCCGCCGGCGAGCGCGGTCACGACGCTCTCCTTCCACGCCGCCAGCGCGGGAAGGTCGACGGTCGGCGGCGTGAACGCGATCCCCATCTCCGCTGCCGTGCCGGCCTGGTGAAGGAGCTTCGTCGCCGCGTACAGCGCCTTGGTCGGGATGCATCCCCAGTGGAGGCATACGCCGCCGATCTTCCGCTCCTCGACGAGGGCCGTGCGAAGTCCCAACTGCGCGGAGCGGATCGCGCAGGCGTAGCCGCCCGGCCCCGCACCGACGATGACGACGTCGTACCTCATGCCGATCCCTCCGGGCGGATACCGTAGCGGGGAACGCGGCGCCGTTCAACCGCTTGTCCGAGGGCGGGATCGCGCGGATGATCGCGGCATGTCGCGCAACGTCGCTCGACCGGAGGGGTTCGTCGTGGGGAGCCACCTGTCGGTGGCCGGGGGATTCGCCCGCGCCGTGGACACGGCCGAACGACTGGGAGCGAGCGCACTCCAGGTCTTCACACGCGCCCCGTCGGCATGGCGGGCGCGGCCGATCGATGCCGCCGAAGCGGCCGCGTTCCGGGATCGTGCGTCCCAATCCGGCTTGCGCTTCGTCGCGGTGCATGCGATCTACCTCTTGAACCTGGCTACGTCGGATGAGGCGCTCTACGAACGGTCCGTCGTGACGCTTGTCGAGGAGGTCGAGCGCGCGGCCGCACTCGGCGCCGCCTGCGTGGTCACGCACCTCGGGGCGCACCGTGGCGCGGGCCCGGAGCAGGGCATCGAGCGGGTCGTACGCGCCGTCGGCCGGGCGCTCGCGACGACACGTAGGATCCAACTCTTGCTCGAAACCTCGGCAGGATCGGGGACGACGCTTGGAGGGAGGTTCGAGGAGCTCGCGGCGATCGTCGACGGTGCGGCGGACGACCGGGTCGGGGTCTGCTTTGACACGTGTCACGCCTTCGCCGCGGGGTACGACCTGAGGACACGGCGTGCGGTAGACGCCACCCTGCGAGGTTTCGGCCGGACCGTCGGACGGCCGCTCCTGCGCCTCGTTCACCTGAACGACTCGGCGTTCGCGCTCGGATCCGGCAGGGATCGCCACGAGCACCTGGGCCGTGGCGCCATCGGGTCCGGACTTGCCGCCGTTGTCCGCCACCCCGCCCTGGCCGACGTTCCCTTCGTCCTCGAAACCCCGAAGACGCTCGATGGGCGGGACGACGCCGACGAGGTAAACTTGCGATGGGCACGCAACGCGCGACGAGGTGAGGAGGGATCATGAGGCTCTTTCTAGACACGGCGAACATCGATGAGATCCGTGACCTGGCTTGGCTGATCGACGGGGTCACGACGAATCCGACGCTCGTCGCGAAGGAGAAGCGTCCGTTCGAGGAGGTCGTCCGGGAGATCTGCACGCTCGTCGACGGCCCGGTGAGCGCCGAGGTCACGGCGCCGGACGCTCTAGGAATGGTTGCTCAGGCGCGGCCCCTTGCCGCTCTTCACCGGAACGTCGTGATCAAGGTTCCCATGACGGAGGACGGCATGAAGGCCGTACAGGGGCTCGCCGCCGACGGCATCCGCACCAACGTGACCCTCGTCTTCTCCGCGAACCAAGCGCTCCTCGCCGCGAAGTGCGGCGCGTCCTTCGTCTCACCTTTCGTCGGCCGCGTCGATGACATCGGCGGCGGGGGGATGGACCTGGTCGCCGAGATCCTCGAGACCCTCCAGAACTACGCATTCGGCACGGAGGTCATCGTCGCGAGCGTGCGCCATCCGCGACACGTCCTCGAGGCGGCGCTCCTCGGAGCAGAGATCGCGACGGTCCCTTATGCCGTGCTGAAACAGATGTTTCGTCACCCGTTGACCGACGCCGGCATCGAGCGGTTTCTCAAGGACTGGGAAGGCGTGCCGAAATCCGGCCGATGACGCTCTCCGCCCGTTCCAGGGATCAGAGGGCGTGCTGCTCGTGGAGGAAGGCGAGGATCGAGTCGACGAGCTCGTCCCGGTTTCCGAGGCGCACGCGGACCAAGTGAAGCTCCTGACGGATGCGGTGCGCGATGGGGCAGTCCGCGTGGGCGTGGGTCGAGATGAGGAGCCCCTTCGAGCTCGCGAGCGCGGCCTCCACGGCGGGGATGAACCGGGGCGACGAGAGTTCCATGGGCGCGACTTCGTCGATCACGACCAGGTCGTTCTCCTCGATCGCGCGGCGAATCGCCGGAATGCCGAATTCCTCGAGGGAGGCGAGGTTCACCGTATAGGGTCCAACCCTCGGGCCGACGCGTTGGTGAAGGTGGGCGAGGACCTCCTCGCGCCGCGTCGCCACGTCGACAAGCGCGAAGCCCACGCGATGACCGCACACGCGGATCTCCTTCGTCAGCATCCCGCCGGCCGAGACAGGGAGCCGCTCCAGGAGGCGCTCGATGAGGGTCGTCTTCCCGACGCCGGGGCGCCCCGTGAGGGCGATTCGGCCCTTGAAGCCCATGGGGAGCGATTCTATCCTGTCGCCGGCGCCTCGCCCAAGCGTGGGGCGAGCCTCGGCCGACGTCCCGCGAGGAGGCAAGACCCGTGAGCGGCGAGAGCGAACGGTGGATCGGGCACCTCGACATGGACGCGTTCTTCGCCTCGGTCGAGCAGCTTGACGAGCCGGCGTACCGCGGAAAGCCCGTGATCGTCGGCGGCCTCGGCCCGCGCGGCGTCGTGGCGACGGCGTCGTACGAGGCCCGCGTCTACGGGGTGCACAGCGCCATGCCGATGGCATTGGCACACCAGCGCTGCCCGGACGGCGTGTTCCTTCCCGGGCGGTTCGAGCGTTACCGCGAGGTCTCCGAGAGGGTCCGGGCGATCATTCTGCGCGCGACGCCGGTGATCGAGACGATCTCCCTTGACGAAGCGTTCTTCGACCTGTCGCATCACGGCGACGCCGTTGAGGTAGCGGCGCGCGAGATCCAGCGGAGCGTGGAGTCCGAGACCGGACTGACGTGCTCGGTCGGGCTGGCGCCGAATCGGTTCCTCGCCAAGCTCGCTTCCGAGCTCGACAAGCCGAGGGGATTTCGCGTGATCGGGCCGGCGGCGGTTCGACAGACCCTCGATCCCCTTCCCGTCGGGAAGCTGTGGGGCGTGGGCGAAGTCACCGAGCGGCGGTTACGCGGCCTCGGTCTCCTGCGGGTCACCGACCTCCGTCAGGCCGACGTCGAGTTCCTCGTCCGCGAGTTTGGCTCGTACGGCGAGAGGCTGTTCGAGTTGGCTCACGGCCGCGACGATACGCCGATCGCCGGAGAGGCGGAGTCGCGATCGATCTCGCGCGAGACCACCTACGGGGTCGACCTCATCTCCCCCGACGAGATTCAGGAGGAGATCGCGCGCATGGCGCGGCTCGTCGCGGGCAGCTTGATCGAGGAATCGCTCCTGTGTCGCACGGTGAGGATCAAGATCCGCTACCCCGACTTCCGCACCGTGACGCGCCAAGTGCGGCTGGGTGTCGCCGTCGACGCGGAGAGCGTCATCGAGGCGGTGGCCGTCCATCTGCTGCGCCATCGTGTCAACCTGGATGATCGAGGGGTGCGTCTGATCGGCGTCGGCGTGGGAGGGCTCGTCGGGACGTCCGCTCGGCAGCTCCCATTGTTCTAGC
>JAQTVA010000012.1:12856-19838 GCA_028707055.1 Candidatus Bipolaricaulis sp.
CGCGGCGCAGTGGGGGACAACTCGCACCTTGGAGGCGGAAGGATTCGGTGGGCCGGTTTCCTCGGTCGCCGTACGGTCTACCCTGAGGTGATGGGGATGAGGGGGGTTCTGCTTGCTGCTGCCGTTGTGTTCCTGGGGCCGACGCTCGCGGCGTTCGCTGTGCCGCTTTGCAGTTACCAGTCGCCCCTGACCGATCTGTCCGATCTCGGGCTCTCTTTCTCCTACGAGTACCACAACGATCCGTACGGCGATCCAGACGAGGACCTGAGTGCCGGGGAGTTCGTCGCCAACTACGTTCGGCTGTACGACCGTCCGGAGTACGGGTTCGATGTGGACATCGATACCGCGATGGTCATCGCAGAGCGCGAAACCCTCGACTACACGGTGCGCGCCGATGCGAACTTCAAGTGGTACCTCGCCTCGCAGAAGAACATGTTCGCCTTCGCCGGGGCGAGCGCACGCAGCTCGTCGCTGCACGCGTCGCTCGGGCTGACGGCGGGCGCCGGCGTGGGGTACGGGCGGTTCACCGACGTGACGCCGCTCGCGATCGCCACGCGGATCGACGCATACCTCGTACGCCGCGGGAGCCTCATCGACAACCTCCACGCCGTCGACCTGCAGATCCTCGCCTACGAGATCAGCAGCGCGGCGGAGTACGAGTCGACCGCCGACCTCCTGGCCGTCGTTCAGGAGATCGTCGAGGACTCCGGCCTGGTGCGGGAGGACGGACTCGACGCGCTGGACATCTCGGAGATGATGGACCTGATCGAGGATCCGGGGTACTCGCGCTACTGCGGGTGGGACGCAAAGATCGGCCTGGGGTTCGAGGTCCTTGACCCGTCAGGAGGCGCGAGCGATCTCGTGGTCACGGCGGCGCTCAACTACGCGTTCTCCACGACGCCGAACGCCCAGTTCCTCGTCCAGGGCACCCTGTCGGGCCCCCCCGCGCTGGCTCAGCAGAATACGATCGACCTCTCCGCGTCGTACGACTATCTGGCGTACGAATTCCTCACGCTGCGGGCGGAGTACGACTTCTCCCGCGAGACGTGGGCCTCGGAGCCGACCGACGTCCACCGGATTGCGTTCAATCTGGCCATCGCTCCCGTGCGCACGGCCGGCGTCGTGACGGGCGTCGTGTTCGAGTATCGGGGGCCGAAGAAGTACACCGAGTGGAGCGTGGACGTCACGCTGTCGATTGAGATCGACTTGCTGTGACGTCGCTACGCGGCGACGGCGCCCTCGCGGCGGACGGCGTCCGCCATGATCGGGTCGTGAAGCATCTCCGGGGCGTCACGCAGGTCCACGAAACGCGCCTCGGCAATCTCATCCGGATCCGGCTTCGGCGCTCCGTCGAGGGCGAATCGGTAGAAGAACATGATCCAGTGGAGGAGCGTGCTTGGACCCAGCTTGGCATGGACGCCCGCGGGGTGAAGGATCGTTCCGGGCGCGCCGACCTCTTCCCGGATCTCGCGTAAGAGCCCTCCCTCCGGGGATTCCCCGTACCGCAGGAACCCTCCCGGCAGCGACCAGCGTCCCTTGTTGAGGCCACGACTCCCCAGGACGAGCAGGACCCGGCCGTCGGCGATGCAGATTCCCTCGACGACGACGCGGGGCATGGAGGCGTGGACTGCCACCCGCACCCGCGGGGTCACGTCGGAGAGGAGCGGAACGTCGTCCTTGCTCGGCCACGTCGACGGATGGCTGTCGAGTCTCGGGACGCAGAACCACGTGTCGGGCTCGGCGCCGAGCGGCGCGACGCGCTCGAACGCGAACGGGAGTTCATCGGGGGTCGGAAGGTCGAGGAGACCATTCCGCCGCACGAGGTAGATCCGCCCGTCACTTTCTACGTAGCAGCGCATGAAAACACCGAAGCGATTGTACGGCGACGGCGACGCAGGCGCAGCTTGCGACACGCCGAAGGGCCCGGCACAATCCCGCCGCCGGGCGGAACCGGCGACGCGGCATGGGAGGACGAGCGAGCGTGCACAGAATACTCAGCAAGCGAACCCTCGGTCCGAAGATCCGGGAGTACGTCATCGAGGCGCCGGACGTGGCAAAGGTTGGGAAGGCCGGGCAGTTCGTTGTTCTTCGGCTCCACGAACGCGGCGAGCGCATCCCGCTCACGATCGTCGAGTGTGACCCCCAGACGGGCGGAGTCACCTTGGTGGTCCAGGAAGTCGGCAAGAGCACGCAGGAAATGGGCGACCGCTTCCAAGAGGGGGATTCCGTTCTCGATGTTGCGGGCCCACTCGGGCTCCCGTCCGAGATTGAACGATACGGAACCGTGATCGGGATCGGGGGAGGTCTCGGGATCGCTCCCCTCTACCCGATTGCGCGTGCCCTCAAGGCTGCGGGCAACGAGGTCATCGGCATCCTCGGGGCGCGCAGCCGGGACCTGCTCTTCTACGAGGATCGGCTGGCCGCCGTGTGCGACGAGCTCCACGTCATGACCGACGATGGAACGTACGGTCGGAAGGGGTTTGTGAGCGATGCGCTGCGCGAGATCCTGGTGTCCGGGCGTGCGATCGCTCGCGTCTGGGCGATCGGCCCGGCGATCATGATGAAGGTGTGCTCCGGGGTGACGCGGGAGTTCGGGGTGCCGACCGTGGTGAGCCTCAACTCCGTGATGATCGACGGCACCGGGATGTGCGGCGGCTGCCGCGTGCAGGTGGCGGGCGAGGCCAAGTTCGCGTGCGTCGACGGCCCGGAGTTCGATGCCCACAAGGTGGACTTCGACCTCCTGATGTCGCGTCAGCGGTTCTACGCCGAGGAAGAGGCCTGCGCGGTGGAGGCGTACCTCGCCGCCCAGCGGCGAGAGGGGGAAACGAAGTGATCGAACCCAAGGCGACGCCGATGCGGGAACAGGCTCCCGACGTTCGGATCCACAACTTCGACGAGGTGCCTCTCGGCTACTCCGAGGACGAGGCGGTTCGCGAGGCCTCCCGCTGCCTTCAGTGCAAGACCGCGCCCTGCGTGGCGGGGTGCCCGGTGGGAATCGACATCCCCGGATTCATCCGCGCGATCAAGGAGCGCCAATTTGGCGCCGCCATCGGACGCATCAAGGAAGCCAACGCGCTCCCGGCGGTGTGCGGACGCGTGTGCCCCCAGGAAACCCAGTGCCAGGGCGTCTGCACGCTTGGCAAGAAGCTCGAGCCGGTCGCGATCGGCCGCCTCGAGCGGTTCTGCGCCGACTGGGAAGCGGACCACGAGGCGTGCACGCCGGCCGTCCATGCGCCGACCGGGAAGCGCGTCGCCATCATCGGCTCCGGTCCCGCAGGCCTGACGGCGGCCGGGGAGCTGAAGCGCCGCGGGCACGACGTCACTGTGTTCGAGCTGCTTCACGTCGCCGGCGGCGTGCTGATGTACGGGATCCCCGAGTTTCGCTTGCCGAAGGCGATCGTGAAGCGCGAGATCGACGCCCTGCGCCGCATGGGCGTGCGGATCGAGGTCAACAAGGTCGTCGGCCGGGTGGCCACAATCCACGAGCTTCTGCGCGACGGGTACGACGCGGCGTTCATCGGAACCGGCGCCGGGCTGCCGCAGTTCCTCGGCGTTCTCGGCGAGAACCTGAATGGCGTCTACTCGGCGAACGAGTTTCTGACCCGCACGAACCTGATGCGCGCGTACCTCTTCCCGGAGTACGACACACCGATCAAGGTCGGGCGACGCGTGGTGACGGTGGGCGGCGGGAACGTCGCCATGGACTCGGCGCGCACGGCGTTGCGGCTCGGCGCGGAGGAGTCGTTCATCGTCTACCGACGGAGCGAAGCCGAGTTGCCGGCGAGGAAGGAAGAGGTCCACCACGCGAAGGAAGAGGGGATCCAGTTCCAGCTCCTCACCAATCCGGTGGAGTTCCTCGGCGACAAGGGGCGCGTGCGCGCCGTGCGCTGCCTGCGGATGGAGCTCGGGGAGCCGGACGCGAGCGGCCGCCGTCGTCCCGTTCCGGTGAAAGGGTCGGAGTTCGAGATCGAGAGCGACACCGTCGTCATCGCCATCGGGAATGGTCCGCATCCGCTGATCCCGCAGACGACCCCGGACCTGGCTCTCACCCCGGCGGGGAACATCGCCGCCGACGCCGTGAGCGGCGCAACGAACCTGCGTGGCGTGTACGCCGGCGGCGACATCGTGACCGGAGCGGCAACGGTGATCGAGGCCATGGGAGCGGGAAAGCGCGCCGCATGCGCCATTCACGACTCGCTCTGCTCGTAGCCGTCTGCGGCGCCTTCCCCGAGAGTGAGCGGCGTCACACGCCGCCGACCGCTGTCGGCGTGAGGTGCTGGAAGCGCTGCGGTTCGGTCTGTCCGGGCGGCTATGGACACGTGACCGTACTGATCTACTGACCTTATGTCATGATCCTTGACACAGACAGCTAGCACCACCCGGTGCCCAGTCGAGTGGAGGGGGCGACCTCTCCACTCGCCCCTTTGTGGGCAGCCTCGCTCCTCCCGTCGTTGCTTCATCGGCCGGGCCCTTCACCGGCCGCTGGTTCGAGTATCCTCGCTTGCGGGGGATGCCGTGGACTGGAAGCGCTACTACCGAAACGAGTGCGCCGCTCCCGGGGCGCGGGAGACCCTGGAACGCTGGGTGCGCACGGCCGACGACACGTCGCTGGTCGCGGCCGTGGAGCGGGGTGCCGTCCTCTCGTTTCCGCACACCGCGCTGGCCTACGCCGGACCGTTGCAGGCTCGCGTCGTGCGCGGCCTCTTGGATGCCGGCGTCGACCGAATCCTCGCGCTCGGCGTGCTCCACAGCGGGAGCCTCGAAGTCTATCGAGCCGCCCTCGGCGAGGGCGGGGCCCTCGACCGGCGGGCCGAGGCGTTCCGCGCCGTGAGCGGCGCGTTCTTCACCGAGGAGAGCGAAGCGAGGACGCCGCTCGGCGCGGTTCCACTGTGGCGCCCGCTCGGTGCTCGGGGGACCCTGCGCGCCGATCGCCACGGGCTGCTCGATGCCGAGTTCTCGCTCGACACCTTCCTCACCGCGTGCCGCGCAGGCGCCGACGCGTTCGGCCGACGTCCGATTCCGGTGCTCGCCGCCTACGTCGGCATGACGCGCGACCCGGCAAGCGGATCGTTTTCCGTCGCAGAGGACCTGGGGGACTGGGTCCGAAGCGAGCACGCCGCGGGGACCGCCGTCGTGACGACGGGGGATCTCGTGCACTACGGAACAGGGTACGGCGAGGCATGGGGCCCCGGCGGCGCCGATCGGCCGACTCTCTCTGCCGCGCTCCGCGCGGAGGTCGAGCGGTGCCTGGGAGCCGCCCTCCGGGACGGAGACCGGAGCCGCGCGTACGCGCTGTCCCGCGGCCGCCTCCTGAACGACCAACGAGAGATCCTCCCCGTTCTCGCGACGACCCTGGGGGTTCCCGCGTCGCACGCACTCCTCTCGTTCGAGCTGTCCGATTACGCTCCGATCCTTCGCGTTGCGCCGCCGTGTTTCGTGGCGTCGGCCCTCGCCCGCTACGGCGAGTGAGCGGCGTCGGCTGTGCCACGCGATTGCGCCGCACGCCCTCGCCGTCTACGCTCTGCGCGCCGAACGGGCAGGGAGGAGCGATGGGCGACTGGAACGAGCGGATCGTTGAGGCTGTTGATGCGATGGAGCCGCAGCTTCGGGCCGTCAGCCGGGAGATCTTCGAACACCCCGAGCTGAACTTCGAGGAGGTGCGCGCCTCCAAGCGGCTTGCGAACGAGCTGCGAGCCGCCGGCTTCGACGTCGAGCTCGGCGTCGCCGGGCTGGCGACCGCGATTCGAGCGAGCCATCCGTCGTCGTCGGCGGGGCCGACGGTGGCGATCCTGGCGGAGTATGACGCGCTGCCGGAGCTGGGGCACGCGTGCGGCCACAACCTCATCGCGGCGGCAGCGTTGGGGGCGGCGCTCGCCGTGGGCCGCGCGAAGGCGGAGCTTCCCGGACGGCTCGTCTTCGTCGGCACGCCGGCCGAAGAGGGCGGAGGCGGGAAGGTCCTCCTGGTCGAGGCGGGGATCTTCCGCGGCATCGATGCGGCGATGATGTTCCACCCGGCGACGTTCACCGCGGTCAATCATGGCAGCCTGGCGATCACCCGGGTGATGGTTGAGTTCCGCGGCGTCGCCGCGCACGCGTCGGCGTCTCCCGAGAAGGGCGTCAACGCGCTCGATGCCGTGATCCAGACGTTCAATGGAATCAACGCGCTGCGGCAGCACATCCGGGACGGCGCGAGGGTGCACGGGATCATCACCCACGGCGGTGACAAGCCGAACATCGTCCCCGAGTATGCCGCGGCCGAGTTCTACGCGCGCGCCGCCGAGACGGCGTACCGTGACGAACTCCTGGCGAAGCTGGAGCGCTGCGCGCAGGGCGCCGCCCTCGCGACCGGGGCGTCACTCTCGATGAGCACGATCGCGTTGCCGTACAAGGCGATGCGCCCGAACCGCGCGCTCGGAGCTGCCTTCACCCGGCACCTTGAACGACTGGGATGGAGCTTCGACGCGGAGCCGCTGCCCCTCGGCTCGACGGACATGGGCGACGTCAGCCACGCGGTTCCCGCCATCCACGCCTACGTCGCAGTCTGCGATCCCGGGATCGCGTCGCACTCGCGTGGCTTCGTCGAGGTAGCGCAGTCCGAGCGCGGCCACCAAGGGATGCTTGCCGCGGCGAAGGCGATGGCGATGACGGCCGTCGACGTCCTGACGTCTCCCGATCTCTTGCACGCCGCCCGAGCGGAGTTTGACGCGGCGTAGCTCCGCTCAAGCCCAATCGGGCCTGAGCTTCTCGCGTCCGCCGAGATAGCGGTCGGCGGCGACCGCGGCGCCGGCCCCCTCCGCCGCGGCGATGACGGCCTGTTTCAGGTGCTTGCACAGGACGTCGCCGGCGGCGAACACACCCGGTACCGAGGTCTGGAAGAGCGGGTCCACCGCAAGGCACCCGTCGGGGGTGAGCGGCACCTGCCCGCCGAGGAAATCGACGATCGGGCGCCCGCCTTGGAGGTACAAGAAGACGCCGTCGACCG
>JAQTVA010000130.1 GCA_028707055.1 Candidatus Bipolaricaulis sp.
GGGCGCGACGTGCCCGGCGCCGCCGTCTTCAACTACCCCGTGGGCGGGATCAGCGGGGCGAAGGTCGGCGGAACGCACTACGCGAAGGAAGGGGTCACGATCAACGAGCCGTACTGCCCGACGGTGCGTGATCGCGTGGCCACGAAGATCCCCGACGATGCCTCCTCCGTCATCGAGTTTCCTCTCGTCGCGGTGTCGCAGGATGCGATTCGTCGCGGCTTGAGGACGGCGATCGACGCGTTCGCGGCCACCGCGGGGATCGTGGCGATTACCGCCCCATCGTTCGGAGGCGCGTGGGGCGGACGGCGTCTCCCGCTGCGCGACGTGGTGCCGGCGGAGGACTCGGGAGGGCGGCGCGGATGAACGGTGCGTTGCGCGCGTGGGTGGCGCGGCGAACGAGCGAGATCGTCGCGGCGTTGATCGACGACGCGCCGGCTCTCGGGATCCGAGTCGCCCACGGTCCCGGCGGGACCACCATCCTCGACTGCGGCGTCTCCGCGCCGGGGTCGTGGGAGGCCGGGCGGCGAGTCTCGATCCTCGCCCACGGAGGGATGATGGACGCGCACCTCGGCGTGACGGAGCTCTGTGGGGTCGTCCTGCCGGAGTTCGTCGGCGACTCGTGGAGCCCCGCTGACTCGGCGTACGGGCTCCAGGTTTCGCTGCCGCTCAGCGAGGTCGACCCCGCCGTCCGCATCTCCGGACCGATCCGCGAACGGCTCGGCGGCGCCGGAACTCGGCCCTTGTGGGGGGGCACGGGCGCGAACCCGTGGGGAACCGCCATCGTCGAAGCGGCCGCGCTGCCGGGGCCCGATATCGTGGAGGCGATCGCTCGCCGCGCCGAGCTGTCCCCGTCGGCGCTCACGCTCGTCGTCGTGCCGTCGACATCGCTCGCCGGGGGGACGCAGGTCGCCGGCCGGTTGAACGAGAGCGTGCTCTTCACCTGGTGCGACAGCCTCGGCCTTCCGGCGGACCGCGTTCTCGGGATCGTCGGGTCGGTGCCGATCGCGCCCGTCGCGGCCGACGCGCGGCCCGCCGTAACGCAGGACGACATGATTCACTACGCCGGACGGGCGACGGTCCTCGTGAATCTCCCGCCGACGGCCAACCTCGAGAGGATCGCGGAGAACCTGACGTTCGGCTCGACGAAGGCGTGCGGGTGTCTGTTCTCGACGCTCCTCGCCGAAGCGGGCGGCGTGTTCGAGGCGATTCCCGGGATCCGCGACCTGAATAAGATCGCGTGCATCACGCTCGTCGATCGATCGACGGGGCGCGTCGCGATGGCGGGGACGGCGGACGAGCGCATCCTGGTCGAGGGCCTGGAACGGGGGACGCTGTGATCCTGATCGAACAGGCCTCCTACGTCGTCCGCGACGCCGACCGCATCGAGCGCAACGTCGATCTCCTGATCGACGGCGAGCGCATCGTCCGCGTCGGTCCGATCGACCGCACCGGTCTCCCCGTCGACACGACGGTCCTCGACGGCCGCGGCCGCGCCGTGATTCCCGGGATGGTGAACGCCCACGGCCACCTCTACCAGACCATGCTGAAGGGGCGCCGCGACGACCTGCCGCTCGTCCGGTGGTGCGACGAGGTCACGTTCCCGTTCGTGCGCCGCGTTCTCTCCGACGCCTGGACCCACGGCGAGACGACGATCGGACGGCTGTGGTCGTCGGTGGCGACGATCGAGATGATCCGAAGCGGAATCACGACCTTCGTCGACATGGACATGAATCTCGACGGGGTCATCCAGACGTGGGTCGAGGCCGGAATTCGCGGCGTCGCGGCGATGACCCTCGTCGACCAGTGGGTGCCCGACGACCTGATGCTCGCGCCGGAGAAGACCCGCGAGGACGCGCTCGCGCTTATCGAGACCTGGCACCGTGTGCCGAAGGAGCGGCCGCTCGTCACCGTGTTCCTCGGTCCGTCGGCGCCGTTCACGTCGAGTGAGGCTCTCTTGCGGTGGATCCGCGAGACCGCCGACGCGCACAACCTCGGCATCCAGACGCACATCTCGGAGACGACGTGGGAGGTCGAGCAGTCGGTGGCCCTCGTCGGCAGGACGCCGCTCGCGTACCTCGAATCAATCGGCTTCCTCACGAGCCCGATCACGGCCGCGCACTGCGTCCACCTGACGCCGGAGGAGATCGCCCTGGCGGGCGAGCGGCGCGTCGGCGTGATCTACAACCCGAAGAGCAACATGAAACTCGGCAGCGGCATCGCGCCGATCGTGGCGCTCCGCCGTGCCGGAGCGTCGATCGCCCTCGGCACCGACGGGGCGGCGTCGAACGACCTCCTCGACCCGTTCGAGGAGATGCGCGCCGCGGCGATGCTCCAGAAGGTCGCCGCCCAGGATCCGACGGTCCTCGGCGCCCGCGACGTCTTCCGCTTCGCGACCGAGACGGGGGCGCAGGTGTGTCGGATCGACGCCGGCGTCCTCGACCCGGGGAAACTGGCCGACGTCGTCCTCATCGACCTCTCGGGGGCGCACCTGTTCCGAACGACCGACGAGATCCTCCCGGCTCTCGTCTACTGCGCGCGGGCGAGCGACGTCGAGACGGTGGTCATCGGCGGTCGGATCGTCCTCCGGACCCGCGAGGTGACGACGCTCGACGAGCGCGCCGTCCTCGCCGAGGCAAGGAAAGTGGGTGAGCGATATGGAAGATAAGCTGACGAGCGGCCTGGCGGCGATCGTCGGCGAGGCCAACGTCTCCGACCGGTTCGTCGATCGGCTCTGCTACTCGCGCGACTGTGGACCTGACAAGGCAGGCGTTCCCGCCGTCGTCGTCCGGCCGGCGTCCACGGACGAGGTCGTCGGGATCGTTCGGTTTGCCGGCGCGAACCGATGCAGCATCTTCACGCGCGGGCGGGCGACCACGTTCCTCGGCAGTGGCGTGAAGGACGGCGTGATCCTTCTCGAGACGACGCGCATGAACCGGGTCGAGGCGATCGACCTCGAGGCCGGCTACGTCGTGGTGCAAGCCGGGGCGATCTGGCACGGGATCGACGCCGACCTGAAGCGACGAGGGTACGAGCTTGCGGTGCCGGGCGGCGGGGGGCTCTTCTCGTGCACGATCGGTGGGACGGTGGCGGTGAACGCCATCCCCCACGGGGCAACCGAGTACGGGATGACGGGCGACCACGTCCTCGCCCTCGAGGTCGTCCTCCCGAGTGGCGACGTCGTCCGCACCGGCTCGTGGTCGAATCCAGCGTCGGAGCCGATCGAGCGAAACGCGAACGCCGCCGACCTGGCCGGCCTGTTCATCGGCTCGTACGGGATCCTGGGGATCATCACCCGTGTCGTCTACCGCGTCCGCCGGATCCCCGAGGCGGAGCAGTTCCGGTTCTACGCGTTCGACGACTACCGCGACGCGATCGACGCCGCGGGCGGAATCCAGGCACGCGGCGCGGCGACGTTCGTCGTCGGCCTGTTCGGCGGCCCGAAGCCGGCGGGCGAGGACGGCGACGCCTTCCTCCACGTCGTCGTCCGCGATCGGACCTGCGCCGCGGAGGCGCGGGTCCGCGAGGCGGAGGCGATCTGCGAGTCCCACCGGGGACGGCCGCGGCCGGCGGACGGCACGCGCCACTACTGGCAGGAGCACATGTACTCGTGGCTGCGCAATACCGGACCGAGCGCGTACTACAGCGATCGCCCGTTCTTCTGTCCCGAGGTGGCGGGGTTCGTGTCGACCGACGGGCTGAAGACGGCCGTCGCCCTCTTCCGGGCGATGCGAGAGGAACGGGAGGGCGACTTCGAGACGTATGGGATTCGCGTCAAGGGGGTGGACGCGTACTTCGCCCGGAACGGCGCGTACCTGTGGATCGACACCCTGTACGACGAGCGGCGCGACGACGCGTGGGCGTACGGCTTGCGGCTGCGATCCGAGATCGCCGAGCGGATGTTCACCGACGGGCGAATGAGCCCGGGCGGGCTCGGGGCGGGGATCGCCCCCCACATCCTGCCGAAGCTCGGGCCGGCCGGTGAGCTGCTCAAGGCCGTGAAGCGAACGCTCGATCCCGACGGCCTCCTGAACCCGGGGCTGATCGTGGGTGAGGAGAAGGCGCGATGAGAGTCGAGGAGTACAAGAACCCCATTTACAGCTGCCTGCGCTGCGGCTTCTGCTTCGATCACATCGAGGGAAGCCAGGAGAGGATCTGCCCGTCGTACGTCACGTACGGAATGGAGTCGTACGGAGCGCGCGGGAAGGTCACGATCGCCCGCGCGCTCGTCGACGGCGTCCTGGAGTACGACGCCGACGTCGCGCGCCGGGTCTTCGCCTGCACGGAGTGCGGCGCGTGCGAGGAGCAGTGCTTCAAGTACCTGCCCTTGCTCGAGATGTACGCCGCGATGAAGGCGGACCTCGCCGAGCGCGATCTCGTCCCGCCGGAGCTGTCCGCGGCGGCGCGCGCCGTCGAGACGGAAGGAAACCCGTACGGCAAGCCGCAGCGAGCGCGCCTCGACTGGGCTCCGGGGACGGCGCGTATCGGGAAGACCGCCCCCGTCCTCTACTTCGCGGGCTGCACCCCGTCGTACGTGCGCCGCGGGATTGCCCGCGCGGGGTACGC
>JAQTVA010000131.1 GCA_028707055.1 Candidatus Bipolaricaulis sp.
GTGGTCTTCCCAATCCAGTCGGCGACCCCGATCAGATCCTCGCGAACGATCGAGAAGCCGTAGGCGTTCGGGGTCGACAGATCATCCACGACGGGCTCCGCCGCTTCATCGCGGTATCCTGCGAGCAGCGGCTCGGTCGGCCGAGCGGAGTTCACGAGCAGGATGTCGAAGCAGCGGACGTCGATGTACGGCTCGAGTGCACGCACGTGGTCGGAGAGGGTAAATCCGGCGGTCTCGCCCGGCTGCGTCATCAGGTTGGCCACAAGGATCTTCTCCGCCGACGCCCTCTCGACGGCCGCTGCGATCCCCTCGACAAGGAGGTTCGGGATCAGGCTGGTGAACAGGCTCCCCGGTCCGAGGAGGATCAGGTCGGCGTCGGCGATCGCGCCGAGCACCCTCTCGTAGGCGGCGGCGTGCGGCGGCGTGAGGGTCATCGCCTGGATCCTCCGACGATCCGCTCCGATGACGCTCTCCCCTTCCAGGAGGGTTCCGTCGTCCATTCGCGCGACGAGCCGGGTTTTGGAGAGCGTCGCTGGGAGCACGCGGCCGCGGATGCTCAAGAACTGACTCATCGCCTCGATCGCACGGTCAAACCCTCCCGTAGCCTGTTCAAGGCCCGCAAGAACGAGGTTTCCGAGCGAGTGCCCGGCGAGTTCGCCCGGAGACTCGAAGCGGTGCTGGAAGTAACCGGAGAAGTGGGAGTCGTCTTCGGCCAGCGCAAGCAAGCAGTTCCTTACGTCCCCTGGAGGAAGCACGTCGATCTCTTCCCGCAGCCTCCCGGAGCTTCCTCCGTCGTCGGAGACCGTCACCACGGCCGTCAGGTTGGCCGTCGCCTGTTTGATCCCCCGCAGCAATGTTGAGAGCCCCGTCCCTCCGCCGATGGCCACGACGCGAGGCGCGCGTTCGAGAACGCGGGTGCGGTAGATGAGTTCGGAGGTCTTCTCGTGCGCAAGCGGCGCGACTCCGCGCGCGACGGAGCGGACGAGGCGGACGATCGCGTAGCCGAAGGCGGCGAGCCCGACCACGAGAAGAACCGCCATGGCCGCATAGCGGTCCGTCGCCCGGAGCGGCACAGCGTGATACAGCATTCGAACGAGCTCCACGCCGAGCGCGTAGAGGACCGCCGTCGCCACGACCGCCATGGAGCCGAAAGCGAGCAGCACCCACCGCTTGACGCCCATCCCGGGATAGAGCCATCGAAACACCCCGCGGGAGAGCCAGCTCACGCGCTGCCTCCGTCCGAAAGGGAGACCGCGAGCACGCCGGCGAGCGTCGTCAGCGCCGACTGGAGCGCCGGCCCCGGCGCGACGCCGAGCCCGTTCCCCGCAGAGACAACCACGGCTCCTGTGGGATCCGTCAGTTGAAGGACCACGGGCGTCGGCCCCGGGTAGCGGCGAAGCACGTCGCGGAGCTGGGCGAGCGCGATCGAGTCGACAGACGTCCCGTCGAGAACGAGCGTCATGCGAAGCGGCCGGCGTCCGGACACCTCTTCGAGCGGGAATAGCTCCTGAATCACGAGGTTCACCTGGCCGTTGCGTCGACCCACCTCAACGACGGCCCCGACCAGTCGATCCTCGCACAACAGCGCTCCGCAACCCTCCAACGCGCGGGGAAACACCGTCGCCTCCACTTCGCTGACCCCATCCTCGATCGTCACGAAGGCCATGGTATCGCCGCGGCGCGTGTCGATTCGCCGCAGACGCTTCACGCGGCCCCCGATCGTGGCCGTGTCGCCTTCCGACATCGTCATCACGGTGCGGATCGAGCGGCAGTACGCGTGCAGGACGTCGGCGTACTCCTCCAGCGGGTGAGACGTGACGTACAGCCCGAGGAGCTCCTTCTCGAACGCAAGAAGGTCTGAGCGCTCGAACTCCGGCTCGCGAACGACCGGATCGCCGCGGGCCTCATCGAGGCTCGCGAAGATCGACTGCTGCCCGGTCAAGCGCTCACGGCGCGCGACTTGGGTCATCTCGAGTCCTTCGGGGAGGTGTCGCAGCAGGCCGCGCCGAGACGCGCCCAGCCGGTCGAACGCCCCGGACTTGACCAGAGCTTCCAGCGTCTCGCGATCGAGGCCATCGCCGTCGACCCGACGACACAGGTCGAAGAACGACGAGAACGGTACGGTCTTCCGCGCGGCGAGGATCGCCCGGATCGCATTCTCCCCGACGTACTTGACGGCTCCGAGTCCGAACCGGATCCGCCTCTCCTCAATGGGCGCGAACTCGCGCGTGCTCTCGTTGATGTCCGGCGGCAGGACTTCGATCCCCATGTCACGGCATGCGCCGATGTACTCGGCGACCTTCTCGGCATCGCCCTGGACGCTCGACAGCAGGCTCGCCATGAAGTGCGTCGGATGGTGTGCCTTCAGGTACGCCGTCCAGTAGGAAATGAACGCGTACGCCGTGGCGTGGGACTTGTTGAACCCGTACCGCGAGAACTTCTCCATGTCGTCAAACGTCGTAGCCGCCAACTCCTGAGACAGGGCGTTCGTCCGGCACCCCTGGATGAACCTCTCGCGGAGACCCGCCATGATCTCCTTGTTCTTCTTGCCCATCGCCTTTCGCAACGTGTCGGCTTGGGCCAACGTGAACCCAGCCAGCTTCTGGGCCATCAGCATCACTTGGTCCTGGTAGATCGGGAGCCCGAAGGTCTCCTCCAAGACCGCGCGAACGCTGGGATGCGCGTACGTGACAGCCCTACGCCCCGCCCGCCTCTCCACGTACTCGTCGGCCATCCCGCTCTCGAGAGGGCCGGGGCGGTACAGCGCCAACAAGGCGATCAAGTCCTCGAAGCGGTCCGGTTGAACCCGACGAATGAGACCCGTCATCCCGGAACCCTCCAGTTGGAAGATCCCCTCGGTGTTCCCCTCCCGCAGCAGGGCGAACGTCGCCTCATCGTCGAACGGAATCGCATCCAGTGTGAGCTCGATCCCCGCTTGCGCCGCCAGCGAGGCCAGCGCGTCGGTGATCAGGGTCAGGTTGCGCAGACCGAGGAAGTCGATCTTGAGAAGCCCGATCGCCTCGATGTCGGTCATGTCGTACTGCGTGACGAACTCGTTCTCGGCGACGCGAAGCACCGGGGCGTGCAGGGCCAGCGCGTCGGGGGCGATGACCACGCCGGCGGCGTGCGTCGAGATGTTGCGCGTGAGATCTTCGAGTCGGAGGCCGATGTCCACGACACGGCGGACACTCTCGCTCTCTTCGTACAGCGTTCGAAGCTCGACGACGCCGTCGACGGCGGACTGCAGCTTCGATCCAAACGGTATGAGCTTGGCGATTCGGTCGGCCTCGCCGTACGGGAGGCCGAGGACTCGACCGACGTCGCGCACGACGCTTCTCGCGGCCATGCGATCGTACGTGGCAATCTGGGCGATCCGCTCCCACCAGCATTCGCCGCCGTACTTGGTACGGACATACTCGATCACCCGATCGCGGCCGCGGATGCAGAAGTCGATGTCGAAGTCCGGCATGCTGACACGATCGGGATTCAGGAACCTCTCAAAGATCAAGTTGTAGCGGAGCGGATCCACGCCCGTGATGCCCAGGGCGTAGGCGACGAGGCTCCCGGCCGCAGATCCCCGACCCGGTCCGACGGCGATCCCTTCGCTCCGCGCGAACGCCACGAAGTCCCAGACAATGAGGAAATACGTGCTGTACGACATCTTGGCGATAACGTCCAGCTCGTACTCCAGCCGCTCGCGGACCGGGGGGGCGATCTCGCCGTAGCGCTTCGCTGCGCCGGCGTACGCCAGCTCGCGCAGGTAGGCGTCGGTGTCGTTCCTCCCGGCGGGAAGAGGAAATGGAGGGATCAGGATGCGGTCGAAGTCGAATTCGACGCGACAACGCTCCGCGATCGCCCGGGTATTGTCGATGGCATCCGGCGCGTCGGCGAACAGCGCCTCCATCTCCTCGGGGGCGCGGAAGTGGTATCCATCCCCGTCGAAGGTTCGGTGCTCCGGATCGGACAACGTGCGGTTGGCTCGGATGTTGATCAGCACCTCGTGGGCCAGCTTGTCGTCGGGAGTGAGGTAGTGGACGTCGCTCGTAGCGACGAGCGGAAGGCCCAGTTTGCGCGCCAAAGCGATGAGTCGCTGTCGAAGTCGCCCGTCGCGCTCCGTGCCGTGGTGCTGAATCTCGATGTAGAAGCGGTCACGTCCGAACAACTCGGCGTACGCGCGGGCGACTTGCTCGGCCTCCCGATCTCGGCCGGCTTGGAGAAGGCGGGGAATCTCCCCGGACTCGCACGCGGACAGAGCGATGAGACCCTCGGCGTGAGCCGCCAGAAGCTCCTTGTCCGCGCGCGGACGGTAGTAGAACCCTTCGGTGTGGCCGGCGCTCACGATCTGGATCAGGTTTCGGTACCCGACATCGTTCTCCGCCAACAGCACCAGATGATAGTAGCGGTTCCCGTCGCCGCCGGAGCGGTCGCGACGATCGCCGGGCGCGACGTAGATCTCGCATCCGAGGATGGGACGAATCCCGCGGCTCTTCGCCTCGCGGTAGAACTTGACGGCGCCGCTGAGAACGCCGTGATCGGTCAGAGCCAGCGAGTCCATGC
>JAQTVA010000132.1 GCA_028707055.1 Candidatus Bipolaricaulis sp.
TCTGGAGGCCGTCCGCGCAAACCTCGCTTCGTACGTCAAGCACGGCGACCCGCTACCCGGCGGCTGCCGGATTGCGCGTGCACAAGCAACGTGCAGGAACCCACGCCGACTCTCGGGGAGGGAAATCCACGTTCTGTTGTAGGCGTCTTCTGACGCGTTGCGCACAATAACTGGCATGATCCCTCTGCCCGACCACACCGTCCGCGAGAGTCGACGAACGAAGCATGCTCATCTCCAGGTCTCGGTCGACGCCGGGCTCGAGGTCGTCATTCCGCCGGGGTTCGATCGACGTCAGATCCCCGCGCTCTTGCGCGAGAAAGCGGCGTGGATCGCCCGGGCGTTGCGTGAGGTGGACCAGGCCCGGGCGTTGGCGGTTGCGGATTCGTCGGAGTTCCCGCCCGAGCGGGTCGCCCTCCGGGCGATCGGCGAGGTGTGGACCGTCGAATGTGCCGAGGCCGACGGCACCATCGTCTCCGTGCGCGAGAGTGGCCCAGAAACCCTGCACATTGCCGGTCCGGTCGACGATCCGTCGTCGTGGCGGCCCGCCCTGCGGCGCTGGGTGATGAGAAAGGCGCGCCGGCACCTCGTTTCGCTGTTGGAGTCCGAGGCCGCGGCGCTCGGGGTCCACGTCGATCGGGTGTCGATCCGTTCACCCCGAGGCCGCTGGGGCAGCTACTCGCAAAGCGGGACGGTCTCCCTCAACGCGCAACTCCTATTCCTGCCACCGGAGCTTGTTCGCTACGTGATCGTCCACGAGCTCTGCCACGCGACCCACCCCGACCACTCCGCGCGGTTCTGGGCCCTGGTGGAGCGACACGTCCCGGACGTCGCCGTCCTCCGAGCGACGCTGCGCGACGGGTGGCAGCTCGTCCCCGCGTGGCTCCGAGCGCCCGCGGATCCGTTCGGTCGATCCTCATAGCGGGAGCGGCACTCAAGACCGGCTCCTTCAATGGGGCGACCCAGGATCCCGACTCCTGATCCTGATTTGGCGATGCGCGACGGACGCGAGACGGCCCTCGGCTACGGTGTCAGACGGTGGATGGGCGCACCCAAGGAGGGTCGATGGGAAGACTGAGACGTGGAATCTGCCTCCTGCTGGAAGTCGCCGGCGCGATCTTCCGTGGCTTCCAGATGCCGAGCCTCGAGTACGGAGCGATCGGCACACGGTGCGGTCGGTGCCGTTGGGACGACCCGTACTCGCACGAGGAACGAGCCCGCTAAGTTTGGTGTCGTCCGAGGGCTTCTCCCCCGTCGGCACGGAAGAACCGCGCGTGGTCCCGGCTAGCGCACGGAGAGGTCCGTGCCCGGGCGCAGCTCCCTCGTAGACCATCTGCGTCCGAATCGTGCGCATCCCAGCGTGCTCGTAGAGGCGTACGGCGCCGGTCAGGTTCTCGGAATCGACGAGTACTTCGACTGACGCGCAACCTCGTTCGTAGAACTCGTGGAGCGCGTGGGCCAGGAGCGCGGCGCCGAGTCCTCGGCTGCGCCCACCACGCAGCCTGCCGAATCGGCGAGAGCGCGGGCCGTCTCGGCCGAGATCTGTTTCGGGCTTGGTCATCCAGGTCCGAACTCGTTCCTCGGTCGTCTGATCCTCGCCGGTGAGTTGGCGCCAGTGCTCGTTCACGAGCCTGGCCACGGCCGCGGCATCCGAAGGTGTTGCCGCGCAGAGCATCCATCGGGACGTCATCGGTTCCTCTCCAGTACGGGCGTGTCGAGCGGCGCGTGTACCGCCCGGCACATCAAGGGCTCCAGCGACTGGCACCGATCCTCCCCGACCAAGTACCGTTGGCCGGCCGGCTCCACCGAGGAGGATCCATGGATCACGTGCTCGACTGCTCGGGGTACGAGATTGCCAAGACGGACATCGTCCGTGCGGAAGGGGCGTACCTGTTCGACGCCGGCGGGCGACGCTACGTCGACTTCGAGTCGGGCGTTTGGTGCACGGCCCTCGGACACAACCACCCTGCCGTGCGCGATGCGATCCGGGCGCAGCTCGAGCGGGTCAGTCACCTTGGGTACCGTGTCGAAAGCTCCCTCGCTGAGGACGCGGCCGTAGCTGTCCTTGACACGCTTCCGTTCCCCGATGGGAAGTGCGTGTTCCTCGCGTCGGGGAGCGAGGCGGTCGAGCTGGCCGTTCAGATTACCCGCAGGCTGACCGGGAAGCCCCTTCTTCTCTCTCTCGCCGACTCGTACTTGGCCGCCTACGGCTCGGCGGCCCGGCGTGACCTCTCGGAGTGGCACCTCTTCGACTGGCGGGAGTGCGCCGGCTGCCCTCGCGCCGCCGGCTGTTCGGCAGAGTGCATACGGCTACGCGCGGTCCCGTTTGATCGCATCGGTGGATTCGCCTTCGAGCCGGGGAACGCGGGCGGGACGGTGCGGCTTCCCCCGCGTGGCCTTGTCCGAAGGCTCGCCGGGAGCGTGGCAGAGCACGGGGGTCTGATCGTCGTCGACGAGGTGACGACCGGCCTGGGCCGGACCGGTCTCTGGTACGGGTACCAGCACTACGACCTCGCCCCGGACCTCGTGGCCCTCGGAAAGGGGCTCGGCAACGGGTACCCGGTGAGCTGCGTCGCGATGACGCGAGCGATCGGCGCCCGTCTCGAGAAGGATCGATTCCACTACGCCCAGTCCCACCAGGATGACCCGCTCGGCTGCGTCATCGCTCGTACGGTGATCGAGACGCTGCGCTGCGAGGGGCTGATCGAGCGTGGAGCTCGAACGGGCGACGTGCTTCGGGACGGTCTGCAAACCATCGCGCGCACCCACGACACCGTCCGCGAGGTGCGGGGGCGTGGATTGATGGCGGTCGTCGAGATCGAGGAAACAGGGCGAACGGATCCGGTCACTCCCCTCTTCCGGAAACTCCTCGACCGCGGCTTCCTCGTCGGCTGCAAGCCGGCGGCGAGCCTGCTCCGCTTCTACCCACCGCTTGGGATCTCGAACGACGACGTCGGCGGCCTTCTTACTGCCTTCGATGAGGTGCTGGGGGAGGAGCCGTGAGGGTCTTTTCGATCGTCGCCGTCATTGTGACCGACTTGTTCATCGGCGTTTCGTACTGGCGGCTGTTGCGGGCCGGGAGGATTCAGCCCGCCCTGGCCATATGGGTGTTCTTCGCGATCGCTACGGCGGGGAGCTTGGTAGCGTATCTTGCGGAGGGGGGCCACAGCGTGCTTGACAACATCCTCAACGCGACCGATGTCGTGATGGTCGGCTCGGTCGTCGTCGGCATCCTGATCTACGGCGATCGATCGACGCGGTTCACCCGGTTCGACCTCGGCTGTCTCGCCGCGGTTCTGGCGATCGTTGGATTCTGGACGGCGACGCGTCAACACGCCGTGTCCCACCTACTCATCCAGGCGATCCTCGTCATCGCCTACTTCCCGGTCGTCCGCAGGCTGCTCCGGTCGACAAAGAACACCGAATCGTTCGCGATCTGGATTGCCGCGTTCTTGGCCCCCGCCTTCGGTTTGCTGTCAAGCCGGGGATGGCTTGCCACCGTCTACTCCGTTCGCAACCTGGTCTGCGCCGCGGGGCTGATCGGCCTGATGGCGTGGGTTGAGCATAGGGCGCGGCGCGCGCCGCGCGCCGCGGAGGTGGAGGTGGAATGAACCCGATCGAGAGGCTCCAGGCTCTGCCTCGAGAGAGGTTCGCGTTCCTGCCGACGCCGCTCGTGGAGCTTCCTCGCCTCTCGGCGCGTCTCGGCGGACCCCGCTTGTGGATGAAGCGCGACGACCAAACCGGCCTCGGCTTCGGGGGAAACAAGGTTCGCAAGCTCGAGTTCCTCGTGGGCGACGCGCTGTCACGCGGGTGCGACACCCTTGTGACGAGCGGAGCCGGCCAGTCGAACCACTGTCGTCAAACGGCGGCCGCGGCCGCCGCGGCGGGCCTTGGCTGCGTCCTCGCGCTCGGCGGGGAGGAGCCGGAGGGGCCTTCGACCGGGAACCTCCTTCTCGACCGGTTGTTCGGGGCCACGATCCGATGGTGCGGTTCAAGTCGGAAGGGCGAGCGGGTTCCCGCATTGCTCGTCGAACTGCGCGCCGCCGGTCGGAAGCCCTACGAGATCCCGTATGGGGGCTCCAACGACGTCGGTGCGCTGGGGTTCGTCGCGGCGATGGGCGAGCTCAAGGCGCAGCTCGCCGAGCAACGTGTTTCCTCCGCGACGGTCGTCGTGGCGTCGAGTTCCGGGGGAACACAGGCGGGGCTGGCCGTTGGCGCCGACCTCTATGACCTGCCCGTCCGGATCGTGGGCATCGGCATCGACAAGGGTGAGACGGCAGGCGGGCCCTACGAGGCTTGGTTGGCCGATCTCGCGAACCGGATCGCGGCGCGGCTCGGGATGAGGGCCGAGTACACGGCGGACCGGTTCGACGTCCGCAGCGACTACCTCGGAGGGGGATATGGGGTGATCGGCGATCTCGAACGCGAGGCGATTCGGCTTGTGGCGCGAACGGAAGGCGTCCTTCTCGATCCGGTGTACACCGGGCGCGCGATGGGAGGGCTCGTCGACCTTGTTCGGAGGGGAGGGCTCGGGCCGGGTGAACCCGTCCT
>JAQTVA010000133.1 GCA_028707055.1 Candidatus Bipolaricaulis sp.
ACGGGTTGGGCATGATGCTGAGCTCCCTCTTCCTCCTGTTCGGCCGTGAGGCGTGGCACTTCTCGAACCTGTTGCAGGAGCCGGTGTCGCTCGTCTCGGGGTTCTACTTCCCGGTGCGCGCCCTGGGCCAGGTGGTCGCCGCGGCGGCGTCGGCGTTGCCGATCACGCTCGGCCTCGACGCGATGCGGCAGCTTTTGTTCCCATCGATGATGGCAGAGTTGCGGTTCTTGTCCGCGGAGCTGGAGCTCGCGATCCTCGCGGGATCTTCCGTCGTCTTCCTCTTCCTCGCGCACCGAGCGCTCGCGTACTTCGAGAAGCTGGCGCGGCGCGAGGGACGACTCACGGTCAGGGGGCAGTGATGAGACCGAATCCACACTCGGGTGAAGCGATGCGCAGCTTTCGCGTCGCGACGTGGCTCGGATGGCAGATCGAGTCGAACTGGGCCGATCCGTTCGTGTTCGCTATCTACTCGCTCGTGAAGCCCCTGGCGGGCGCGCTGATCCTGGTGTTCATGTACGTCGTGATCGCTGAAGGGGGGCTCGCGAGTCCGCTCTTTCCCGCCGTCTTCGTCGGGAACGCGATGTTCATCTACGTTCCCGCGGTGCTCGCCGGGATCAGCTGGACGATCATCGACGATCGCGAGCACTACGGGATGCTCAAGTACGTGTACACCGCGCCGGTGAACGTCTTCGCGTACCTCGTCGGGCGCGGCGTCGCGAAGGCCGTCGTGGCGACCGTCGCCGTCGTGATCACGCTTCTTCTCGGGGTTCTGGCGCTTGGCGTCCCCATCCGCTTGGGCGGGATCGACGGGCCGCTTCTTCTCGGCGGTCTCGTGAGCGGGTGTGCGATGCTGTCGTTCTTCGGGATCCTCCTCGGCGGCGTGACCCTGATCACGGCCCGCCACAACTACGGGGTCGGGGAAGCTGTCGCCGGAGCGCTCTACCTCCTGTGTGGGGTGGTGTTCCCGCTCGATACGCTGCCGCGGTGGCTCGAAGTCGTGGGGTGCGGCCTTCCGATCACGTACTGGATGGAGGTGCTCCGCAGGGCGCTCCTCGGCTCAGGGACGGCGGCGTTCGACGGCCTCTCCAACGGGGTGCTCCTCGCGATCGTCGTCGGCTCGACGGCGGTCCTCGCCGGTTTGGCCGTCGCCGCGTTCCGGCTCGCCGAGCGGCGGGCGCGGGCGCGCGGGCTGCTCGACATGCAGACGATGTACTAGGACGAGCGTCCCACGGCGCGGGGGGAGCCTGTGGCGCGACCGGGACACCTTCTTCTGGAGCTCTGCGTCGAGGCGGCTCCGGGTGGGGATGCGCTGGCCCACGTACCGAGCCTTCCCGGGCTCTCGGTGACGGTCGCGCGGCGGCTCGCGTGACCGACGGATTGGCGCGGGGCTGAGCACCTGCGCGCTGGCTCGGAGGCCACGGTCTCGCCGCCGTCGAGGCGACGATGCGGATGCGCGCCGCAGCGGGGCTCTTGCCCTCGAACGCTCTGCGCCGCTAGGATCGGCACAGGGTGGTTTCGATCCGGGAGGTGGAGTATGGAGGGCGCGCGGCTGATCGTTTTCCTGCTTGTCGTTGTCTGCCTCATCGGCGTCGTCGTGCTTCTGGGGAGTGCGGAGTGCGTCGTGGAGGTGGAGTCGAACGACACGGCGAGCGAGGCGGATGGGATGGGGACGCTGCCGGGATCGCGATGTCGCCGCGGCGCCGTTTTCCCCGCCGGGGACGTCGACATGTACTGGTTCGAGGTCGAGGAGCGGGTGAACGTCGTGCTCGAAACGCGGACCGACGGGGACACGATCCTCGCTCTCTATGAGGCCGACGGCGGGCGGCTGGCGGAGGACGACGACGGCGGCGAGGGGCGTGCCAGTCGATTGAAGGGTTCGGTCGAACCCGGGATGTACTTCCTCGCTGTGTGGGCCTACGAATCGAGCATCGTGCCGTCCTACGAGATCTGGATCGAGGCGACGGCGTCGTCGTCGTACACCGCCGACCCGTCGTGCCCGCCGGAGGTGGAGCCGAACGACACGACGGGGCGTGCCGATGATCTCACGACGAGCGGTGGGGTCGCGTGTCGGAGCGGATCCGTGCTCCCGGTCGGGGACGTGGATGTCTACTCGCTCGACTTCGCGTCAGCGACTCGGATCGCAATTGAGACGGACAGCGACGGAGATACGGTGCTCCGCCTCTACGATGCCGAGGGAGATCTGCTCGCCGAGGACGACGATGGCGGAGAGGGAAAGGCGAGTCGGATCGTGGGGACTGCGCAGGCGGGTCGGTACTACGTGACGGTGCGGGAGTATGGAGACGACGCCGTCATCCCTTCGTACCGCGTGTCTCTTACGGTGGAGGCCTCGCCGACCGGGCCCGGCGGAACCCCGACGACGACGACCCCGCCTCCCCCCGCCGGGGTGGCGTCGGGACCGACGCCGCCGTGGGGATGGTCGATCTACGGCGGGGGAATCGTCCTCTCCGCGTATGGGGCGATCGACCGCGACTGCCCCAGCGACTACGACTTCAACAGGGGGCTGTGCGACAAGAAGACGTACACGTTCACGCTCGGCTCGGCCGGTTTCCTGGCGCTCGCCCTGATCGATCAGGCGGGGGAGTGGATCACCGCCTACGTCTACGACGCCGGACACCAGCGGGTGGCCGCCAAGCTCGGCGTGTCGCGGCCGATCTACAGCGAGTGGACCGAACTCCCGGCCGGGACCTACACCGTCGAGGTTGTTCCCGGAAAGCGGCTCGACAACTCGCCGTACGAGCTTCACGTCTTCTTCCGTACGACGCGCCCCGACCCCGAGTACCTTGTGCAGACGTACGGCTCGGCGGACCGAGAGCTGCCTGGGTAACGGTTCTCCGGCGCACCGGCGCTCGCCGCAAGAGGATTCGGGTCAAGCGGGACCCTCCGCCGGCCCGAGAAAGGAGTCGTCCATGAAGCTCGCCGTTCATCGGATTCCAGGCCTCGTCTTGACCGACCACCAGTTTGCCGTTCCACTCGACTACGGGAAGCCGGACGGAGAGAGGGTGTCGGTGTTTGCGCGCGAGGTGGCCGCGTCGGGAAAGGAGTCGGCCGACCTCCCATGGCTCGTGTTCCTCCAAGGAGGTCCCGGCTCTGCGGCGCCCCGCCCGGACGCGGCTTCGGGTTGGCTGAAGCGGGCGCTCGCCGACTACCGGGTTCTCCTTCTCGACCAGCGGGGCACGGGACGCAGCTCCGCGGTCTCCGCCCGGTCGTTGTCGCGTCTTCCCGACGCGCGAGCCCAGGCGGAGCATCTGATCCACTTCCGTGCCGATGCGATCGTTGCCGATGCCGAGCGGGTCCGACGCGAGCTCATCGGGGAGGACACGCGGTGGACGGTCCTCGGGCAGAGCTACGGCGGGTTCTGTGCCCTGCACTACCTCTCGGCCGCTCCGGAAGGGCTGGCGGCGGCCTTGTTCACCGGCGGTCTTCCGCCGATCGACCGGGCCGCCGATGACGTGTACCGTGCCACGTACCGCACGCTGGCGGAGAAGAACGAGCTTTACTACGCGCGCTACCCGGAAGACGAGGCGCGGGCTCGAAGGATCGCCGACCACCTTGCGGCGGTCGATGTGCGGCTCGGCGACGGCGACCGGCTCTCTCCCCGCCGCTTCCAGCAGCTGGGCATCCAGTTCGGTGCGAGCGACGGGTTCGAGCGCGTGCACTACCTGCTCGAGGAGGCGTTTCCTGAGGAGCAAGACCGTTCCGATCTCGGGTTTTCGTTCCTCGCGCACTTCGACCAGGCGTTCTCGTTCCAAACCAACCCGATCTACGCGATGCTCCACGAGCCCATCTACGCTCAGGGGAGCGCGACGCGCTGGGCCGCGGAGCGGATTCGCTCCGAGCACCCCGAGTTCGACGCCTCGAGGGCGGGCCGCGTCCTGTTCACCGGGGAGATGATCTACCCCTGGATGTTCGACGAGTACAAGGAGCTCCGGCCGCTGCGCGCCGCTGCCGATCTCCTCGCCGAGCGATCCGACTGGCCCGCGCTCTACGATCGAGTCGCTCTCGGGCAGAACGAGGTTCCGTGCGCGGCGGCGATCTACGTGCACGACATGTACGTCGGACGTGCCTTCTCGGAGGAGACCGCGAGCGCCGTGCGGGGGATGAAGACGTGGGTGACGAGCGAGTACGAGCACAACGCCCTTCGCTTGGACGGGGAACGCGTCCTGGGGCGCCTCCTCGACCTGGTTCGCGGAGTCGCTTAGCCTGAGCCGCAGTCCGCCTACGAGGCGCGGGCTATGGGAAGTAGCGCAGGTAGATCGACCCGGTTGGCAACACCAGGAGATCGTCGGTCAAGCGGCCGATCGGGTCATCAAAGGCGGTGGTGTCGACGATGACGGGTTGGAGCGTCAGCCGAGCCTCGAGCTCTGCACTGGAGGTCGGGACCAGGGTCAGGCCCGCCGCCAAGGCGGGCAAGCTGGCGAGCGGCATGATCCTCCACGCCGTTCCCGAGTGGGCGATCGTGACCACGGGGAGAGAGATTCCCAGATCCCCGCGGAGCGACGGGAGCAGCGCGCCATGG
>JAQTVA010000134.1 GCA_028707055.1 Candidatus Bipolaricaulis sp.
TCCTGACGAACGGACCGGCACTCATCGCAACTTCGGATCCCAGACATCGCGCAACGTATCGCCGAGAAAGTTCGTGCCCAACGCGAGCAGCATGATGACGATGCCGGGCATCGTGGCCAGCCACCACGCGGTGTCCACATACTGACGGCCGCTCGCGATCATCACGCCCAGCGCGGGCGCGGGGGGCTGGAGCCCGACGCCGAGGAAGCTCAGAGTGGCCTCGAGGATGATCGCGCGGCCGAACTGAAGGGACGCGATCACGAGAACGGAGGAGAAGACGTTCGGCAGGACGTGTCGGACCAGGATCATGAGTTTCGGGGTCCCAATGGCTCGCGCCGATTCGATGAACCCCGATTCCTTCACGGACAGCGTGTGGGCTCTCACCACCCGGGCATACTGCGTCCAAGTCCAGAACGCGATGACCATGATGATGTTGAGCAGGGATGGGGTCGTGAAGGCGATCCACACCATCGCGATGAGGATGAGCGGCAGGCTGAGCTGCAGGTCGACGACCCTCATGATGACCGTGTCGAGAGCGCCTCCCGCGTAGCCGCTGAGGACGCCCAGTGCCGTGCCGATCACGCCGGCCACGCCGACGGCGAAGATCGCCACGAGGAGAGACACCCTCGTGCCGTAGAGGATTCGGGAGAGCATGTCCCGTCCAAGCTGGTCGGTGCCGAGCCACGATACCTCTCCGGGATCGCCGAGAACGCTGCCCGGGGGCTGGTTCCGCCAGCGCAGGTTCTGTTGGAGAGGATCCCGCGGCGCGACGTAGGGGGCAAGGATCGCGAGCAGCGTCAGACTGACGAGAAGGAGCAGACCGATCGCCCCTTTGGGCTTTCGAATCACCCGGAGCAAGCGGCTCGGCCTTCCTCTCCGCGTCGCCATGGCGTCTCCGCTAGTCATACGTCACCCGTGGGTCCAGGAGGGCGTAACTGATGTCGATACACACGTTCAACAGGCCGAACATGACTCCGAACACGACAATCAGGCCGAGAACCACCGGGTAGTCCCGCCCCAGGACGGACTCCGCGCTCAGCCTGCCCACCCCGGGCCACGCGAACACCGTTTCCGTGACGACGGACCCCATCAGAAGCGTTCCGAGTTGCAGGCCCCAAATCGTCACCACCGGCAGAAGGACATTGCGAAAGGCATGTCGCAGGATCACCGCGCGCTCCGGCAGGCCCTTGCTGCGAGCCACCTGCACGTAGTCGGCGCGAAGGACGTCGAGCATATTCGAGCGAATCGTTCGTGTCAGGAACGAGGCGCTGTACCACCCCATCGTGATCGTCGGCAGAACGTAGTGAGCCCATGACCCGACCCCGGAGACCGGCAGCCACCTCAGCTTCACGCCGAACAACAAGAGCAGCAGGATGGCCAGCCAGAAGGTGGGCATGGACTGGCCGATGGTTGCGCCGACCGTGGCCGCGAGATCGATGACCGTGTCGCGCTTCAGGGCGGCCGCGATGCCGAGGACGAGAGAGATCGCCGTGGCAAAGAGAATCGACAAGCCGGCGAGGGTGAGCGTGTGCGGGAGGTAGATGCGGATCAGTCTCGTGACGGGGAGGTTCATGCGGTAGGACGTGCCGAGGTCGCCGCGGAATAGGTTTGCGAGGTAGCGGAAGTACTGGACGTAGAGGGGATCATCCAGTCCCAACGAGTGGCTCATCTGCTCGACTTGTTCGGGGGTCGCGTTGGCGGGGAGAAGAAGCGCCGCGGGGTTCCCGCTCATGTGCAGCAACGTGAACACGAGGGCGGTCACGACCAAGAGCACGAGAGCAAACTGCAGAAGCCGTCTCAGAATATACCCTGTCATGCCTGTCCCGTCGCGCGACGCAGATCCTCTCCGAACGAGGCACGGAGGTCGTCCCCGGAGCGCGCTCGGCGCACTCCAGGGGACGACGCTCGCGTGTCGGTGCGTTACTGGACGACCAGCTCCCAGTAGTTGATCTCCTCGACCGGGAGGGCGTGGAACTCCAGAATGCGTGAGCTAACGCCGTAGATCAAGTTCTGGTCCCACAGAAAGACCCACGGGGCCTCCTCGACGAAGAACTGGCTCAGCTCCGCGAAGATGCTTGCCCGTTCCCCTGGATCCAACGCCTGCTGCTCCTCTCGGATGAGAGCGTCCGAGATCGGCGAGTTGTAGTAGATCCCGCGGCGCGCGCTGTCGAGGTGGTAGCCGATCAGGTCGTCGCAGTCGGGGAAGGAAATGCCGGCGCTGAGGTAGAAGATGTCCATGTTGCCGGCGAGCCAGTTATCCCAGTACTCCGCCCACGCCGGCGCGTAGAGCTCGACCTCGATGCCCACCTCCTCCAGCTGCCCGACGATGGCCTCCGAGGTTTCGAGGTCTTTGATGTACTTGCCGCGCGGCGACCAGAACTTCACCTTGAACCCGTCGGGATAGCCGGCTTGAGTCAGAAGCTCCCTCGCCTTGACGGGATCGTAGGCGTACGGCTCGCAGTCCGGGCAGCAGCCGAAGCTGCCTACGCCGCACACCCCAGGATGGACCGACGCTTGTCCGCTGAGGACCGTGTCGACGATCAGCTGCGGATCGATCGCGTAGTTCATCGCCTGGCGGACGAGGACGTTGTCGAACGGCGGACGCCAGGTGTTCATGCCGACAAAGAACGTACGCAGGCTGGCCGATGCCTCGATGCGCAGCGTGCCGCTCGTGCTGATCTCGGGGATGCGCTCTGGCGAGACCTGGTCGACGATGTCCGCTTCTCCGCTCTTCAGCATGGCATAGCGCGTGAACTCCTCCGGGACGGACTTGCGGATCACGACGTCCGGCCGCTTGTCACGATCGACCCAGCCCCACCACGACTCGTTCGCCACAACGCGGATGTATTGGCCGATCAGCCACTCCTCGACGGCGTAGGCCCCAGTGCCGACGGGCTTTTGGCCGAACGCGGTCTCCCCCATCTCGAGGAAGGTCTTCTCCGGGATGATGTAGATCGTCGCCAGCCGTGAGAAGATCGGGGCGTACGCGTTGAACGTCTGGAGCACGACGGTGTAGTCGTCCTCCACCGTGACTCCCGCGATGATGCTGCTGACCAGGGGGCTGACCTTGGTCGGCTTCTCCTTGTTCAGCAGACGATCGAACGTGAACTTCACGTCGGCGGCGGTGAACTCCCGGCCGTCGTGCCACTGAACTCCCTGCCGAAGATGAAAACGAATGCTGGTCGGAGACAGGACTTCCCAGGCAACCGCCAGCGCGGGGAGAGGGTTCCCCATGTCATTCCAGTCGATTCGGACGAGGGGGTCGAACACGTTGTTGAGGAGCGATCTCGAGGTCGCCTGCGTATCATTCTGGGGGTCGCCCGTCCACAGGTCCGTCCCCCGGACGATGGTGAGCGTGACGCCCGAGCCCGCCGCGACGGCCAGTGTCCCCGCGAGCAGCACCACCAATCCCAAGATGAGGACGCCGACGACTCCCTTTCCGGAACAGCTTGCTCTCCTTGCTTGCATCATTCCTCCCTTCCTACCGTCGAGCCAGCCAGACACTGCCACGTTACCAGACGGCCTTGACTCATCACCTCCCGAATGCGGCCCAGTGCACCCAGGTCGGACAAGGGATCGCCGTCGATCACGAGAAGATCCGCGATCTTGCCTTCCTCGATGCTGCCGATCTCGCGTTCCATCCCTAGGATCTGTGCGGAGCGGTACGTGGCGGCGGACAGCGCCTGTGCATGAGTCATGCCGCATTCGACCAGCAGGGCAATCTCCCGGTGAAGGCTTCCCAGCGTGTCCGTCCCCGTGCCAATCAGGATACCCGCCCGAATGCAGGCAGCGACAGTCTCCGCCTGCGGGGCGATGACCTCGTAGAGCCTTTGGGCGATGTTCGGGCTGCCGCCGTCACGCTCCCGCTCATAGACCTTCCGGATTCCCGACATGGTGGGCACGTAGGACACCCCGCGCTCCGCCATCATTGCGATCGCTTCTGCGTCGAGGAGGTTTCCGTGCTCGATGCAGTCTACGCCGGCCTCGACGGCCATCTTGACGCTCTCCGCGGCCATCCCGTGCACCATGACCTTGCGGCGCCTCTTGTGTGCCTCTTCGACCGCGGCGCGGACCTCCTCAAGAGTGAACTCGACGATCGTCGGGTGATCGCCCTTGTGGATGCCGGCCAGCCCCCCGCTGACGCAGAGCTTGATCCAATCTGCGCCGGCCTTCAGCACCGCGCGGACCGTCTTTCGCACTTCGTCGACGCCGTCGACCTCCATCCCGCCGTCCAGGCCGCGCGTCCCGTGCCCTCCGGTAATCGCGAGCAGCGGGCCGGTGGAGACGATGCGCGGTCCTCGGAACGGACCCTGGGCGAAGACTTCACGCAGTTCGATGTTCAGCAGGTCCTTCGACCCCGCCGCCCGGATCGTCGTGATCCCTTCTTCAATCAGCTCGACCCAGCAGTTCTGGACGGCATAGAGCAGTCGTTGCGTGTTGGGCAGCGACTCGACGGCGGCGGCGCCGACGCGGAACGGGGAGCGCGGCCCCATGAACCGGGC
>JAQTVA010000135.1 GCA_028707055.1 Candidatus Bipolaricaulis sp.
AGCTTCTTCTGGCCGTGGACCAGCGGCTCGGCCTCGAGGCGCGCGTGAGTTCGCTTCTCGAGCTCAGCCGCAAGCCGGCGCTCGGCGCGTTCGCCGCTCGCATCACCCGTGACCTAGAACGACTGGCTCCCCAATGGAGTCACGGCCTGCCGCTCGGCCGGCGTCCGTGGATCTTCGGGCTCGTTGGGACGGCCGTGCTCGTCGCGGCACTCGCCTTCCCTCCCTTCGTCGCCTCTTCGCCCGCTGCGGTCTCGTCCGCCTCTCCCGCGGAGCTCCCCGGAACGTCGGCGTTGCGCGGAGAGGAGGGGCGCCCCGTCCCCGAAGCAACCTCCGAGGGTCCAGTCACGCGCGATCCGTTCTCCGCGTCGCCCCTCGCGCCGCCTCTTCCCGCGCGATCAGGCGCGTTGCGCGACATCCTCGCCGAGCTGCGACCGTCGAGCGGCGCCGCGACGGCCTCCTCCGCGATCGCCCCGGAAAGTGAGGGTACGGGACACGACCTGCGCGATGACCTCGAGCGGCTCAGCGACCGACTCGACCGCAATCCAGGCCCGCTCGATCCCGCGGAGGAGAACGTCCTCCGCGGCTACGTCGCCGCGGCGTCCCCCGAGCGGAAGGACGACGTGGAGGACGCGGTCGCCGCCTCGGACCTCGACGCCCTTCGTCGCATGATCCACCAGCTTCTCGACGAGCCCAGTCCCGAAGAAGAGCCCGCGGAGGCCGGATCCGCCGTCTCACGACTGGCTCCTGAGGCGACTCCGCCGGCACCGTCGCAGCCGCCCTCTGCGGGACCGGGGCCGGGCGCTCCCGAGGCCCCCGGCCCCGACCGCACGGGGGCGGGCACCCTGGGTGACGATTCCTCGCCGGAGCCTCGTTCCGCAGGATCTGAGGCGCCACCGGTGTTCGACCGCCCCGAGGTCGGCGTCGTTCCCGTCTCCCCCCCGTCCGTGCTCGGCGCCAGGGGCGACTACAGCGAGTTCTTGACGCGGGGAGTTCCCGTTGAGGCCCCGCCCGCCGGGGCGGACACGCGCGGCGTGGCGTCGTTCAGCTTCGCTCAGATCGACTCCGTCCTGTTGGGGCGTACCCTCCCGGACGGCGCGGTCGACACCATTCGCACGTACTTCGAACGGATCACGGAGGAAACCCCATGACGACGGAAGTGAGACTCGAGGAGGCGTTCGCCACGTTCGAACGCCTCGAACGCGCGGTGGCGCAGGTCATCGTCGGACAGGAGGCCGTCGTGCGGTCCACGCTGATCGCCCTCCTGTGCCGAGGAAACGTGCTTCTCGAGGGCGTGCCCGGACTGGGCAAGACGCTCCTCGTCCGCACGTTGGCGCACGCCCTTGGGCTCCGTTTCTCGCGGATCCAGTTCACCCCGGATCTGATGCCCGCCGACATCCTGGGAACGAACATCATCACCGACCGGGAGGGAGCACGGCGCTTCGAGTTCGCGCGCGGCCCCATCTTCGCGCACATCGTCCTCGCCGACGAGGTGAACCGCGCGACGCCGAAGACCCAATCCGCGCTCCTGGAGGCCATGGAAGAACGCACCGTCTCGGTGGGAGGTACGACCTACGCGCTGGATGAGCCGTTCATCGTCCTCGCGACGCAGAACCCGATCGAAATGCAGGGGACGTACCCACTCCCCGAGGCCCAGGTCGACCGCTTCTTGCTGAAGGTGAACGTCCCGTTCCCGTCGCTCGACGAGCTGGTGCGCATCACGGCGTTGAACACGAAGTCGTCGTCCATCTCGTTCCCGTCGGCCGTCGCCTCCGCGGTCGACGTCCTCGCCGCGCGCTCCGTGGTGCACGAGATTCCGATGGCCGAGGGGCTGCAGGAGTACGTCGGCCGCCTCGTGCTCGCCACCCACCCCGGCAACGCCGACGCCCCAGACACGGTTCGCAACTACGTCGAGTACGGAGCGAGCCCGCGGGGCGCGATCGCCCTCGTTCGCGCGGCGAAGGCCCACGCGTTCCTCTCCGGCCAGGTCCACGTCCGGCCGGCCGACATCGAGGCCGTCTTCCTCGCTGCGCTCCACCATCGGATCATCCTGAATTTCCGCGGCGAGGCCGAGGGGGTCACACCGTCCGGCATCCTCGCCGAGGTCTGGCGGAAAGTGCCGGTGTCCTGATGCAGCAGCTCATCGACCGTGGGTTCCTTGAGCGGTGGGCGAACCTCCGATTCGCGTCGCGGCGGCGCCAGGTCGGGCGGTTCACGGGGTCCCACGCATCACCCCGGGCAGGGATGAGCGTGGAGTTCGCCGACTACCGCGAGTACGTACCGGGGGACGACTTCCGCTACGTCGACTGGAACCTCTGCGGTCGGCTCGATCGGCTCCTCGTGAAGACGTTCGTCCAGGAAGTCGACGTGCCGGTCTACTTCCTGCTCGATGTCAGCGCATCGATGGGGCTCGGCGATCCGCAGAAGGCGCACTACGGCGCTCAGCTCGTGCTCGCCCTGTCGTACCTGGCGTTGCGCAGCCTCGACCGCGTGGGGGTGTTCCCGTTCTCCGACCGCCCCTTGGATTCAGCGCCCCCGCGCCAGGGCATGACGCAGTTCAGCGCGATCCTTCGCCTCCTCTCGCGGCTCGATCCCCAAGGCCGAACATCGTTGGCTGAAGGCGTGAGCGGGTTCCTGTCGCGCACCCGGGAGACGGGCCTCGTGGTTCTCGTGAGCGACTTCCTCTCCACCGACGATCTGCGGGATCCGCTGGCACGCCTCCACCACCGCGGCGACGAGGTCATCGCGATCCAGATCCTTGCCCGCGAGGACCTGGATCCCGCCATCGCGGGGCCCGTGCACTTCGTCGACGTGGAGAGCTCCGATCGGATGACCCTCGCCGTCGGACCGAGCACGCTGGAGGCTTACCGCAAGGGGTTCGCGGAGTTTCAGTCCTCGCTGCGCGCCGCCTTCGTGCGACACGGGATCCCCTCGTTCGTTGCGGCGACGGACCGCCCCCTCGAGGCGCTGATCCATCAAGACCTGCGCTCGGGAGGCGTCCTCGAATGACCTTCCTCCATCCGCTGGCGCTGACGCTCCTCACAACCTGGCTTCTCGTTCTCCTCTTCGCCGTCCTTCGGACGCGACAACGACGCCGCGAGGTCAGCGCCCTCTTCCTGTGGAAGGAGCTGCGAGACTCTCCCGTCGCGCGAACCCGCAACCTCCGATTCCTCCTCGACCCGCTCCTTCTCCTGCAGCTCGCCGCCGTCCTCGCCTTCGCCCTCGCCCTGGCCCAGCCCGTGTGGACCGCCCACCGCGCCGGCGTCGATCACCTCGCCATACTGATCGACGGCAGCGCCAGCATGCGGACCCAGGTCAACGGCGAGCGCACGCGCTACGACGCGGCCGTCGACCTCGGCGCCGATCTCATCGGCCGAGCCTCGGCCCGATCGGTGTCGGTCGTCCAGTGGTCGAGCGCGCCGGCGGTGCTGGCTCCCGACGGATCGAGCCCCGCCGCCGCGCGGGCCTCTCTCGAGGCCTCTACGGCCACGTGGCGGGCCGACGGAACTGCCGCGGACCTGACGCGCGCCGTCTCCGCCGTCGGAGGGTTTGGGAGGTTCCAGCGCATCGTCCTCTTGACCGACCGAGCGCCCGAGGCGACGCCGTTTCCGGTGGAGACGGTTCTCGTCTCCGGGGGAGACAACGTCGCCATCACCGCGTTCACCGTGCGGCCGAATCCGGAGGGTGTCGGCGCGGTCGCGTTCGTCGAGATCTACAACGCGACCGACGACTTTCGACCGGCGGAGCTTCGAATCGGCGACGAGTTTCGCCGGGCGACGCTTGACGCGTTTCTCGAGCCGGGCGAGACGGTCCCCTACGTCGTTCCGTTCCCGGGATCGCGCGGAACGCAGTTCACGGCGGCCCTCGACGTCGCCGATGACTACGCGGGAGACAACGTGCGCTACTTCTCGCTCGAGCGATCGGTGGTCCTGCGCGTTCGTTGGATCGGCACGGAGAACCGGTTCCTGTCCGCGGCCCTCGAGTCCGTGATCCCCGTGACCCGCGTCGAAGACGGCGAGGCGGCGGACCTCACCGTGGTGTGTGACGCCGCTCTCCCAGGACTCCCCGCGGGCCACCTGCTCCTGATCCACTCGTCCGTCGACGGCGTAGTCTCGCTCGAGCCATCGGGGTCGACTCGCGGCGTGGCCGCAACGTGGGCCTCCGGGCACCCGCTCCTCACCGGCGTCCGACCGGAGGACATCTTCGTCGACCGCCTGCCCGGCGTAGCGATCTCCGTGCCGTCTCGGACGCTTCTCGGCGTGGGGGACGCCCCGCTCCTCGTGGAGATCCCCGATCCGGACCGCTCCATCCTGGTTCTCATCGCCGACCTCCTCGCCACGAACCTCCCCATCACCGTCGACTTCCCTCTGCTCATCCGCACGTTCGTCTCGTCCCTGGTTCGCTCGGATGCTCGTATGGTTCCCGAGTGGGTCCACGTCGGCGATCCCGTCCTCCTGGACCGCTCCGGAAGGATCGCGATCGTCCTCGACCCCG
>JAQTVA010000136.1 GCA_028707055.1 Candidatus Bipolaricaulis sp.
CAGTCGAGGGCGCGCGCGTTCGCGGGGTACGGTTCCGAAACGTTCCGTCGTTCGTCCTGGCCAGAGACGAGATGGTCGACGTCTCGGGAGTCGGGCGCGTCCGCTACGACATCGCGTTCGGCGGCGCATTCTACGCGTACGTCGACGCCGGCGACGTGGGATTCCGCTGTGTCCCTGAAGAGATCGCCGCCCTCATCTCCGTGGGTCGGGCGATCAAGCGCGCGGTGATGGCCACCCGAGAGGTTCCTCATCCGATCGATGCCGATCTCGGCTTCCTCTACGGCGTGATCTTCACGGCCCCGGCGCTCGGAGAGGGCGCCGACATGCGGAATGTCTGCATCTTCGCGGACGGCGAGGTGGATCGAAGCCCGACCGGCACGGGGGTCAGCGGGAGGATGGCGCTGCAGTATGCCCGGGGCGAGGTGGCCCTCGGGCAGCCTCTGGTGATCGAGAGCATCCTCGGCACTCGATTCACGGGCCGCGTCGTCGAGGAGTCGACCTGCGGGCCGTACGCCGCCGTAGTTCCGGAAGTGGGGGGCAACGCGCACATCACCGGTCGGCAGACTCTCGTCGTGGACCCAGACGACCCGCTCAAGGAGGGATTCCTCCTCCGCTGACAGAGATCATCGCGTCTTCGCGCCGTGACGTTCGGGAGTCCGGCAGCGGAGCGCCGCGTCGCCAGACCCTGAACGGCATGTCGGCTGAGTCGCGCGGAGCAGCGCATCGCAGCTTCCCCAGCGGTGTCCGATCACTCCTCGCGCCCGGCGAGCGACTCGCCTCCCGAATTGCCTGGCACCATCACGGGCGCGAAGGGAGTGGGCAGAGGTCGTTCGCCGATAAATATCTAAGATTCTTGACAAATATGAACGGAATGGCTACTGTGGCGGCATGCCTGACGTAGGGCGCAAGATCCGTGAGCTTCGTCGTGCGAAGGAGTGGACTCTCGATGAGTTGTCATCGCGCTCCGGGCTGTCCGCCGGTTTCTTGTCCCAGGTCGAGCGGGGCCTATCCTCTCTGTCCATCGTCTCTCTCGAGAGGGTTTGCAACGCGCTTGGAGTCTCACTCTCGGGGCTGCTCGGCGCGGGCCCGTCGACCTCGGAGAGTGTTTCGGAACCGTGCAAGGTCGTTGCGGCCTCTCGCCAGTGGATCGTGCGCATCTCCGAATCGGCCGCCTCATACCGACACCTGACCGCAAGGCTGCCGCTCTGTCCATTTGAGGTCCTCATCAATGAGTTCCCTGCGAAGTACCACCACCCTCAGGCGCAACACCGGGGCGAGGAGTTCGGCTACGTGCTCGAGGGAACGCTTTCGCTCGTCGCCGGGGAGGAGACTCACCACCTCGACGCGGGGGACTGCTACTTCTTGGGCCCGATGGAGTCGCACACGTACAGCACGGGTGGTGAGCCGGCAAGAGTTCTGGTGATCTCGACGGAGAAGTTCCTGGAGTGAGGCGCGATGAGGATCTCGGTGTCGACAAGACGGAGCCGTGGGGCGACGGGAAGGGGGCTTCTGCGGGATGAATCATGGAACGGGCGGGTTTCGCGCCGAGGCGATGCCGCGACGCGCAGCGGCGCGGGGTTCTGCGCACACCAGGGACGGCGCGGCGTGAGCGCCAACCAGGCGGCGAGTGAGGGGAGGTTGTCTTGCGGTTCCAGCGGATGATTTCGACGATCGACACCCACACGGAGGGTGAGCCGACGCGCACGGTCATCGGCGGCCTGCCGTACATCCCCGGCAGCTCCGTGCCGGCCAAGATGGCGTACGTGCGGGACAACCTGGACGACCTGCGCCAGATGCTCATGTACGAACCCCGCGGGAACGAGGTCATGTCGGGGGCCATCCTGACGCCTCCGTGCCGCGCGGACGCGGACATTGGAGTGATCTACATCGAAGTCGGGGGCTACCTGCCGATGTGCGGGCATGACACGATCGGGTGTTGCACCGCGATGGTCGAGGCCGGCATCGTGCCGGTCGAGGAACCGATCACGACCATCCGCCTGGACACGCCGGCCGGCCTCGTCGTGGCCCGCGTCGCGGTCGCGGATGGCCGTGCCAAGGAGGTCACGTTCACCAATGCTCCCGCCTTCCTGTATCGGAAGGACGTGGACATATCGGTTCCCGGCCACGGCCGCGTCACGTTGGACATCGCCTACGGCGGCAACTTCTACGCCCTCGTCGAAGCGCGACAGCTTGGACTTGAGATCAAGGCGGAGAGAGCCGGGGAGATCGTGCAGGCGGGGAAGGCTGTTCGGGCAGCCGTCAACCAGGCGGTTCACGTGCAGCATCCGGAGATGGAGTTCATCGAGGGGCTGACCCACGTGGAGTTCTACGGCCCTCCCACCCACCCAGACGCCGACGTGAAGAACGCCGTGGTGATTCCTCCCGGCTCCATCGACCGTTCGCCCTGCGGCACGGGAACGTCCGCCAAGCTGGCGGTGCTTCACGCCCGAGGAGAGCTGCGGGAGAACGAGGAGTTCGTCCACGAGAGCATCATCGGCACGATCTTCCGGGCCCGGATTGTCGGAACGACGCAGGTTGGATCGTTCGCCGCCGTCATCCCCGAGATCTCAGGGCGCGCCTACGTGACGGGCATGCACCACTTCGTGGTGGATCCGGAGGACCCACTGAAGAGAGGCTTCCTTCTTGGCGGCGGTTCTTCTTGAGTCCCCATGCCGGTGAGGAGGCCTGGATGAGGATAGAGCAACACCCGATCCTGGGACCGCTTCCCGGAGCGCGCGAGGTCACGCTCCGCGTCGACGGCCGAGTGGTGACGGCTCGGGAAGGCGAGCCGATCGCCGCGGCTCTGGCTGCGGCGGGAATCCGGGTCCACCGCTACACCGCGAAGCGGTCCGAGGCTCGCGGGATTCTCTGTGCCATCGGTCAGTGCACGGACTGTGCCATGATCGTCAACGGCGTGGCCAACGTGCGCACCTGCATCACCCCCGTCGCGGACGGCATGGTTGTCGAGACTCAGCGAGGCGTAGGCCGAAGGAGTGAGCCGTGAGCGCGGTGGACGTGCTCGTTGTGGGAGCCGGTCCGGCCGGCCTGGCGGCAGGGATCGAAGTGGCCAAGCGCGGCAGGCGGGTGTGCGTCGTGGACAGAAACCTCAGACCCGGCGGGCAGTTGATCAAGCAGATCCACAAGTTCTTTGGATCCCGCGAGCACCGCGCCGGCGTGCGCGGGGTGGACATCGCGGTAGAGCTCCTCGAAGAGGCCCGCGCGCTCGGCGTGACCCTGCGGCTGGGATGGGAGGTCTTCGCGATCCGGCCCGGCCATCGAGTGGACATCGTCCAGGCGGTCGCCGATGACGCGTCAGCGAGCGAACGCAATGCCCTCACGGAGACGTTCGACGCCCACTCGGTCATTCTGGCTCCAGGCGCCGAGGAGAACGCGCTCCAGTTTGAAGGGTGGACCCTCGCCGGCGTGATGGGAGCGGGAGCGGCCCAAACCCTCATCAACGTGTGGCGCGTGCGCCCCGGTCGGCGCGTCCTCATGATCGGCGCCGGCAACGTCGGACTGATCGTCACGTACCAGCTGCTCCAAGCGGGGGTGACGGTGGCGGCGATCATCGAGGCGGCTCCGCGGATCGGCGGGTACGGCGTTCATGCGGCGAAGATCCGGCGCGCCGGGGTCCCGATTCTGACGTCCCATACGATCGTGCGTGCGGAGGGCCGCGAGTGTGTGGAGGGCGCCGTCGTCGCGCAGGTGGACGGCGCTTGGTCCCCGATCGAGGGCAGCGAGCGCCGATTCGACGTGGATGTCATCTGCGTCGCCGTAGGGCTGCATCCGAACACCCGCCTGGCATCGCTTGCGGGGTGCCGTCTCGTCTGTTCTCCGGCGCTTGGCGGCTGGGTCGCTCTCCACAACGCCCTCCAAGAGACGACCGTCCCGGGGATCTACGTCGCCGGGGACGCGGCGGGCATTGAGGAAGCCAGCACGGCTCTCGAGGAAGGGCGCCTTGCCGGGATTGCGGCATGCCAGCGCATGCGGACGACAGACACGAAAGGAGACGCGGAGATCGCGGCCATCCAGCGTCGGCTCGATGATCTGCGCGGTGGGCCCTTCTGTGGCGGAATCCGCGCGGCCAAGAGCGGCTTGCAGGCTGAGGGAGGGGCACCATGTCCGGCGGCTTGATTCAGGACGGATACCTTTCTCCCGACGAGCTGCAGTCCGCTCAGGGAATCCCCTCGCGCGATCGGATGCGGCGCGGGCCGGTGGCCGTCATCGAGTGCGTGCAGGAGATCCCCTGCAACCCGTGCGAGGCCGCGTGCCCACGCCACGCTATCCACGTGGGAAGCCCGATCACGAACTGCCCGGTGCTCGATCCGGAGAAGTGCACCGGATGCGGCCTCTGCGTGCCTCACTGTCCGGGGCTGGCCATCTTCGTCGCCGACCTTTCCGGCCCCGAGGAGACCGCGGTGATCACCTTCCCTTGCGAGTACCTTCCCTTGCCCGCCATCGGAGAGGTCGTGGACG
>JAQTVA010000137.1 GCA_028707055.1 Candidatus Bipolaricaulis sp.
AGCGCGAGTGTGACGCACATCACCGTCGACACGAACGAAGTCGTACGGCTCGCCCGCGACCTCGTTGCGATCGAGAGCCACAGCGGCGCGCCCGGCAGAGAAGCCCCGATCGCCCGTTTTCTCGTCGCTTGGTTTCGCGAGCGCGGCGTCGACGCCGACTTTCTCCCGGCCGTTGACGGCCGGCCCAACGTTGTCGCGCGCGTCGACCTCGGTGAGGGACGGGAACCCGGCCCGACGCTTCTTCTGAACGGACACCTCGACACGGTGCCCGCGGGCGAGATGTGCGATGCGTTCGTCCCGCGGCTCGTGGACGGCGTTCTGTGGGGACGGGGCGCGTGTGACATGAAGGGAGCCGTGGCCGCGATGTGTTGCGTCCTAGCAGCCGTAGCGCAAGGCGTAGGGAGCAGAGGGTGCCGCCCTGCACCGCCCACTCGCAGCCCAGCGGGTGTCAAGCCGGGTGGAGGGCGTGCCCTCCTCTTTGCCGGGACGGTGGATGAAGAGACCGGGTCGCTTGGCGTGAAGAAACTCATCGAGTCTGGACTCGAAGCCGACTACGCCGTGGTCGGCGAGCCCACCTGCCTGCGCGCCGCCATCGCTCACAAGGGAGCCTGTTTCATCCGCATCACCTTGACGGGGAAAGGCGCGCACGGAAGCCGTCCTGAGAAGGGCGTGAATGCCGCGTCGTACGGTGCGCGGATTCTGGCCGCTCTTGAAGACGAGCTGCGGCCGCGCCTCGCCGAGCGCATGTATCCGCTTCTCGGCACGTCCACGGTCAGCGTGGGGAGGATCTGCGGCGGTACCGAGCCCAACATCGTCGCCGAGCGATGCGAGCTCGACGTTGACCGCCGCACTCTGCCCGGCGAGCCCGACGTGTTGGGCGAGGTCTCCGAGCTCGTCGCCTCGATCTGCAGCGGCGTCGATGGGCTGACGTATGGCGTGGCCGAGATGGACCGCACGTCGATCGTGCCCCACGTCGCGCTTGGAACCCCGCCGGACTCCAGGCTGGCGCAGGCATGCGCCGCCGCGTGCCGCGAGGTCGAAGTCCCCGCCGAACCCGTCGGCGTCACCTACTGGACAGACGGCGCACACCTCGCGGCGAACGGAATCGAGACCGTGATCCTCGGCCCGGGAGACATCGCCGACGCCCACGGCCCGAACGACCGCGTCGGGGTTGCTGACCTCGAGAGGGCCGCACGCATCTACCTCGGAATCGCACACACGCTTCTACGCCCGTAGTGGTCGCGCTGCGGTAGCGCGTTAGCGCCGCTCGGTGAGGCTCTTCGGCTAGGCGGTGTACGCCTGCCGGCGCATGCTCAACACGCTCAGCACGAGGGTGACGAGGGCGATGCCGCCGAGGACGGAGAGCTCGAATCCCAGTTCGCCGAGGCCGGACCCGGTCAGCATGACCTTCCGCAGAGCGGAGTTGGCGTAGGTGAGAGGGATGGCGTAGGAGAACGGCCGCATGGCCGCCGGCATGCTCTCGAGCGGCCAGAAGACGCCGCTCAGCATGATCGACGGGATCAGGAGGAAGAGCACGAACTGCATCGCCTGCGCCTCGTTCTTCGCGACGGTCGAGATGAGGGTCGCGAGTCCTTGCAGGCCGACGGCGAACAGGAGGACGACGACCACCACGGCGCCCGGGCTGCCCACGAAGCGGATGTGGAACAGCAAGATCGATGCGATGAGCAGCTCGGCGGCCTGGAAGACGGCGATCAGGCTGAACGCCCACGTGTAGCCGAGGGTGACCTGCCAGGCGCTGGCCGGCGCGATCAGGATGCGCGTCAAGGTTCCGCCCGTGCGCTCGCGAACGACGGCCATCGCGGTCAGCATGATGGTGATCAGGGTCATCGCAAAGCCGATGATGCCCGGAGCGGTGAAATCGAGCATCTGAATCTTCCCTTCGTGCAGCGGACGCACGTCGAGCAGCGAGTCAACGGTCAGAGTGGATTGCTGACTCTCGAGCACCCTCGCGAAGGTGGAGCGGAGGGCCTCGAGGACGGCGGCGGCGATGAGAGGATTGGAGTCGTCGATGACGAGCGTCGTCAGCGGCACGTCGACCCGATCGCTGGGCAGGACGGTCACGGTGCTTCCCTGGAACCGGACCCGTGTCCTACCCCCGGCGCGCACCGCCTCGTTGACCACGGTGTTGGAGAACGAACTTGGGAAGACCAGAGCGGCCCAGACGCCGTCGCCGACGGAGGCCAGAGCGGCCTCGGCGTCGTCGAGCCTTGTGACGCTGAACGTCTTCGGGTCGAGGGTATCGACGAACGTCGAGGCGAGATGCACCGCGAGGGTGATGCGGCCCAGCTCCGCGGTGCGCACCGAGGCGAGGCCGTTATCCTCGTTCACGACGAGGATCTTGAGATCCGAGTACGAGCCGGAGAACGAGTTCCCGTACAGGAGAACGAAGAACAGGGGCAGGATCACGATCAACGCCATGGTGCGAACGTCGCGCACGATCCGGCGAAGCACGTTCTTCATCACGGCAAAGCTGGTCACGACTTCACCTCACGGCGTTCCTGCAGCTCGATGAACGCGTCGTCCAGGTTCGTCTTCCCGGTTTGGGCCAGGATCTCGTCCGGCGTGCCTTCGGTGAGAAGGCGGCCGGCCATCAGGAAACCGACTCTGTGGCAACGTTGCGCTTCCTCAACCAAGTGGGTCGTCACCACCAGGGTGACGTCCTGTTCGGCAAGCGCGCTGAAGTAGTCCCAAAAGGAGCGGCGAAGCTTCGGGTCAACGCCCGCCGTCGGCTCGTCGAGGAACGCGAGCCGCGGCTTGTGCAGCAGGCTGATCGCCAGGGAAACGCGCCGCCGCATGCCGCCGGAGAGAGAGCCGACGCGGTCTCGGCGCCGATCCGCGAGCTGGACGAGGTCGAGGAGTCCGTCCGCTCGTCCGCGCACGTGGGCGCGGTGAAGCCCGTACAGCTCCCCGAAGAACTCGAGGTTCTGGATCACGGAGAGGTCGTCGTAGACGGCGAAGTCTTGGGGCATGTAGCCGAGTTGGGACCGAACTCGAGTGTTCGGCATGCGCCAGCCCAGGAGATGGGCCTCGCCCTCGTCCGGACGAAGCAGGCCGCAGAGCGTGCGAATGAGCGTCGTCTTGCCGGCGCCGTTGGGACCGGCAAGCCCGTACAGCTGTCCCTGTGGCACCGACAGGCTGAGTCCGTCGAGCGCGGTGTGACTCCCGAATCGCTTTCGAAGCCCCTCGGCGCGGACCACCTGCTCCCCGGCCATCAGAAGAGGTCTGCCTCCAGGTTGAGGGCGAGGGATAGAGACATCTCCTCATCGCCCGTGGTGTACTGGGCGCCCGCGACGAGGCTCAGCCCGACGGAGCCGAAGAGCTTCGTGGTGAGATTCCCGGAAGCAGCGTAGGACACGAAGGCCGAGTCAGGCTTCGTCCACATGCGATCGACGGTCAGTCGGACGCTCGCTCGTGCGGTCCACCCATCCGGCAGACGGCGAGCGTACGAAAGACCGGCCGCGAGGGTCATCTCTTCAGGCCGCGCCAGGCGGAACTTTGCCTCGGCACTGGAATCGAGTTGCGAAACCGGATCCGGGACGGCGGCGAAGCGAACGAGGAGGATTCCCGTCGCGGCGAGACTGAACTCGGGATAGAGGATGGCCGAAGCGCCAAGGCGCGCCTGGACGTCGCTGCCGCACAGCCGGGTTTCGTCACCCGACTGCAGGACCTCTTCGATGGCCAACAGCCCGTGGATGCCGATCTCGTTGCCGAGCACCAGTCCTGAGGCAACCAACCGTTCGGCCACGCCGACCAGCTTCTCGCTGTCGGTGGGGCCGTCCTCGCCGAGGATCTGCGCCACGTCGAGCAGCGCACCGTCGGTCAAGGGAGCCAGGAGCTCTCCAAGGTCGAGCAGATCATTCTGGATCCGGATCGCTCGGGCAAGGGGGGTGACGTCGCGAAAGCGCCCGGTGCCCACTCCGCCGGTCAAGTCGACTGCGACACCGCCTGGAGTCGACGCGTCGAGGTTGATGACGCCCACCCCGAACACGTCGCCGGTGAGAAACGCTCGCACGCTCCCCGCACCGGACAGCGCGAGCGTCCAGCCGTCGCCGGCCCCGCGAACCTCCGTGTGCGCATTGAGGCCTCGCGCGAAGGCGAGAGACGAGTACAGCCCCTCGTAATCGGCGACGAGACTGCCGGACATGGCGCTGTTGCGGTCGTCGGCATACGGGTCGTCGTACCAGTTGAACGCCCCCTGGACGCCGAGATCGGAGACCCGGCTCTCCGGCGGCTGATAGTCGCAGACCGAGAGCGTCGCCTCCTGAGCGACGGCGCAGAGCGGCATGACGAGAAGGACCGCGACGAGTGCTCCACGCGTTCTCCTACCCATCTCTCCCCGCTTTCGCCGACATGGTCTGCCGAGACTACAGCCGGACCTGAGGGCGGTCAAGCGGCGGGAGCGCGTGGCGTGCGGTGCGCCGT
>JAQTVA010000013.1 GCA_028707055.1 Candidatus Bipolaricaulis sp.
CGCGCGTCCCACCGACGAGGACCGGCGCACCGTTCTTCGTATCCTGCTTTCCGGGGTACTCGGCCCGGTACTCGGCGAGGTGGATCGACGTGTTGCCCTCGTGGCCTACGCCCAGCAGGAGAACCGCGCCGTCGAGGTCGTAGATGCGCGCCAGCGGCGATCGCTCGCCGAGGCTGTAGTCGAGGCCGTGATCGCCGACGATCTCGTTCGCCCTCGGACCGCAGGCGGCGAAGGACACGTGGGGGTGACGGCTTCGGACCACGCCGGGCCAGGTGCGAAACGTCTCCGCCACAATGCCCATCCCGCGGGTCGGCGTTCGAGCGGGATCGTACGGCGGCATCGTCCTGCGGATCAGGTCCTTCCACGCCTCGGGGACGGGCGGGTTCCGCCAGTTCTGCGGGTCGGAGAGGTCCCCGGAGTGGGTCGGCATGACCAAGGTCCCCGACGTGCCGACCGCGGCCAGAAGGGCCGCGATCACCGCCACCGCGCCGCCGCACACCCATCCGAGTGCCGACAACGACGAGTGGACGAGAAGGACGTCGCCGATGGCGACGCCGAGCGCGCGCAAGTCGTCGGCCAGGGACTCGTTGGTGACGGGGAGTCCTTTCGTTCGCTCGATCGCCTCGAGTTCGCTCATCGAATCTCCAACAACAAGGCCGAGGACCTGTTCGTCCCCGGCCCCATCCCTCCCGCGAGCGGCGGGACTACCTGTCGGCCTTGCGCGTGGTCGGCACCGGCATCACGCCGGCCATCTCGCCGATCACGTTGATCAGTTCCGTTCCCGAAGGAATGACGATCTTCGCGTTGTCCCGCAGGGCTTTCTCCAATGCCTCCAGCTTGCGCAACAGCTGCGCGTTGCCGACGAAGTACGTGTTCGCCGCCTCGTTGACCAGGCGGATGGCCTCCGCCTCACCCTCCGCGGCGAGAATCTTCGCCTGCTTGATGCCTTCGGCCTTCTTGATCTCGGAACGCTTCTCTCCATCCGCCTGGCGTTCCATCGCGTTCGCGAAGTCGAGGGCCGCGATCTTCTCGTTCTCCGCCTTGACGACCTTGTTCATCGTCTCCTGAACGTCCTTCGGCGGATCGATCTCTTTCAGTTCCGTGCGGACGATCTCCATGCCCCAGTTCTTCGTCTCGCCGGAAAGCGTCATCAGGAGTTCGTTGTTGATCTTGTCTCGCTCGCTGTTGGCCGACTTGAGGGTCATCGTGCCGATGATGTTGCGGAGCGTCGTGCGGGCCAAGTTCACGATCTGAACCTGGTAGTTGTTCACGTTGTACTGGGAGTTCTTGACGCTCTGCTCGTCGTCCTTGACCTTGAAGTAGACCTGGGCGTCCACGCGGGCGTTCAAGTTGTCGTTGGTGATGATCTCCTGCGGCTGGGCGTCGACCATCTGTTCCGTGACGTTGATCTGAATGAGACGGTCGATGAGCGGAATAACCCAATGGAAGCCAGGTTTCCCGAACCGCTGGTACTTCCCCAGCCGCTCGATGAGCGCGCGGTGGGTCGGCCGCACGATCCGGATCCCCGCGAGGAACAGGACCACCACCACGATCGCCGCAATGGAATACCACATGATTCCCTCCTTCCGTCGATACGACCGGCGCCGGCCGTGACCCGTTCACAGACCGCCCCGGCCGTCCACCGCCTCAGGATGCGAGGAGGATCTTACAGAACACGGCCCGAGAAGTACACGCCGAGCGGGGCTCGGCGAGGGAATGGACGGCTGTCTCTCGTCGTGCAGACACCGGAGGGTGGAGATCCAACGCGGTGGCGGGTATACTCGACGCCATCTGAAGCTAGCAATTCGATCGCATAGTCCCTAGCAGTACAAGATTGCGAAGCATAACGAGCTGAGAGTGCGACTTGGCTCAACGAAGTCAAGGAGGACTTTCAGTGAGTTTCGAGCAGTTCCGTTTTGACCCACGCATTCTGTCGGGCATCGAAGCCGCCGGTTTCGAGACCCCGACCCCCATTCAGCAGCAAGCCATCCCGGTCGTCCTCGACCGCCGCGACGTTCTGGGTCTCGCCCAGACGGGGACCGGCAAGACGGCCGCCTTCATGCTCCCGATCCTCGATCGGTTGATGAAGACACGATCGCATCACATCCGCGCTCTGATCCTCGCGCCGACCCGGGAGCTGGCCGAGCAGACCCACCAGGCGACGATTCGTCTCGGAAAAAGCACCGGCCTGCGCAGCGTCGCCATCTACGGGGGCGTCAGCAAGGGTCCACAGCTCGTCGCTGTTCGGCGAGGCGTCGACATCGTCGTCGCCTGTCCGGGAAGGCTCCTCGATCATGTCGACGCAAGAGCCGTCGACCTGTCTCATGTCGAGATCCTCGTCGTGGACGAGGCCGATCGGATGTGCGATATGGGGTTCCTTCCCGACGTTCGCCGGATCCTGACCCATCTGCCCAAGGAGAAGCAGACGCTCTTCTTCTCGGCGACGATGCCGCCGGAGATCCGTGCGCTGGCGGACCACATTCTGGATCGACCGGAGACCGTTCAGGTCGACACGATCGGCCCGGCGAAGACGGTCGCGCACGCCCTCTTCCCCGTACCGGACACGCAGAAGACGGCCCTGCTGCTGGCGATACTGAAGCGAACGGCGACTGGAAAGGTCCTCGTGTTCACGCGGACCAAGCACCGCGCGCGCAATCTCTCCATCGTCCTTCGAAAGGCCGGCCATCGAGTTGCCGCCCTCCAGGGGAACATGACCCAGGCCCAGCGGCAGACAGCGATCGAGGGGTTTCGCAAGGGGCGGGTCGACGTTCTCGTGGCCACCGACGTGGCCGCACGCGGGATCGACGTCCTCGACATCTCCCACGTCATCAACTTCGACATGCCCAACACGGTCGACGCGTACATTCACCGCATCGGACGAACCGGGCGCGTCGACAAGACCGGCGAGGCGTTCACGCTCGCGTCCCCGGGGGATGGGCTGATGGTGCGCGACATCGAGCGCGCGCTCGGCAGACGAATCGACCGTCGGCGACTTCCCGACTTCGACTACGGCGCTTTCTCTCCCGAAGCGCAGTTTCAGTCCAAGAGCGCGTCGGCGCCCTCGCTGCCGCGGGCGTTCCGGCAGCGGCGCTCGGCAGGCGTTCCATCGGTGCGAGCGTTGGGTACGCCCCCGTACGTCAGCCGACATCGCCCCGTTCCGTCGGCCTAGGTTCCCGCGGTCCCCTCGTCTCTGCGCCACGGAGGTGGCTGCGTGAAGAGTCGGTCGAGGCCAGCCTCGTGGGCCGTCTACCTGGGTGAACCGACGCCGACAAGCGCGAAGGTGAGCGGGCGGCTCTCCGTCACGGACTCCGGCGTCGTGTTCGACGCCGGCACTGCCCTTGCGGCGAACGCGGGTCTCCTCCTCGGGCTCGGGATCGCGGCCCACCGCCTGGTGCACGACGCGATCTCGATCCCATTCGCCGAGATCGCCGCGGCGCGAGCCGAGCGGACGAAGTTCATCCTGCGGACCCTTGCTCTCCGACTCGTCTCGGGAGAGGAAGTTGCCTTCCAGTTTGGCGTAGCGTCGCCTGCTGCGGCGCTGGCCTCGATCCAGTCCCGCCTCGCCCGCTAGGAGGCCTTCCCTTGCCGAGCCACTGCGTCGGCCGCCTTCTTCGCGGCCTCGGGATCGCCGAGGTAGCGGTGGCGAATCGGTCGTAGCCGTCCGTCGAGTTCGTACACGAGCGGAATCCCTGTGGGGATGTTGAGTGCGGGGATCTCTTCATCGGGGATGCGGTCCAGATACTTCACCAGAGCCCGCAGGCTGTTGCCATGCGCGACGACGAGGACGCTCCTTCCGGCGGCGACCGCGGGAGCGATCGTCTTGTGCCAATAGGGGAGGAATCGTTCCACGGTGTCTTTCAGACACTCCGTCAGTGGGAGCTCGTCCGAACCCAACCCTGCGTAGCGGGGATCCCGCCCGGGATAGCGGGGGTCGTCCGGCGCAAGCGCCGGCGGCGGAACATCGTAGCTCCGTCTCCAGACGTGGACCTGCTCCTCGCCGAACTTCTCCGCCGTCTCGGCCTTGTTCAACCCCTGCAGGGCGCCGTAGTGGCGCTCGTTGAGCCGCCACGACCGCTCCACGGGGATCCACATTCGGTCCATCTCGTCGAGGACGATCCACAGGGTGCGGATCGCTCGCTTCAGGACGGACGTGTACGCGATGCCGAACGCGAAGTCCTCCGCCTCGAGGAGTCTTCCGGCGGCGTGCGCCTCCTCGAGTCCGCGCTCGGAGAGGTCGACGTCCGTCCATCCCGTGAACCGGTTCTCCCGGTTCCACGTGCTCTCGCCGTGCCGCAACAACACGAGTCTATGCATCGTCGTCTCCCTCGGAGGTTCTTCCCCGCGTCCCCGCTACTGTACGCGATGAGGCGTCTCCTCTCGACACCTCACGCTTGCTCCGTGTCCTTCGTTGGATGTAGATCCAGACTTCGCTTTGCGGTTCTCCGAGCGATCGCAGGGCCTTGCTGTCTCTGGTTGCACGAAGGGACGGACTGAGTATGATCCGTACTTTGGGTCCTTACGAACATAGGGGTGGTTTACTCCGGGGGCCGGCTTCTCGCATGTCCGGAGGAGAGGGGTCGGCGGCTTCGTGAGCGAAGTCTCAAAAGGAGTGATGGCGAATGCTCTGGGAGTTGTTGGGTCTCGTATCGGGTGTCCTGTCCATTGCCCTGGCCGTGGTCCTGTACCTATGGGTCACGAAGCAGGACAGCGGCACCGATCGCATGAAGGAAGTCGCCACGGCGATCCAGGTAGGCGCAAAGGCTTACCTGAGCCGACAGAACCGAACCCTGATCGGATTCCTAGCGATCATGGCGCCGATCATCGGCGTCCTGACGGCGTTCGGGTTGAGCCGAGATCCCGAACTGGCGATCTCCGCCGCCGGCGTCGGCGTAGCCGTTGCGGTCGCGTACCTGGTCGGAGCGGGCTGTTCGACCGTCGCGGCGTCACTGGGCATGATGGCCGCCGTTCACGCCAACGTGCGCACGGCGAACGCCTGCCGCAGCGGTCTGAAGAAGGCCTTCCCCGTGGCGTTCTACGGCGGCGCGGTCATGGGCCTCGGCATCGTCGGGATGGCTCTGATCGGCGTCAGCCTGATCTACTGGCTCACGAACTCCGTGTTCGGCTGGCCGGAAGCCACCGCGGTCAACGTCGTTCTCGGCTTCAGCTTCGGCGCCAGCGCGCTCGCCCTGTTCGCCAAGGCCGGCGGCGGCATCTTCACCAAGACGGCCGACATCGCTGCGGACCTCGTCGGCAAGGTCGAACTCGGCATCCCCGAGGATGACCCTCGCAACCCGGCGGTCATCGCGGACAACGTCGGAGACAACGTCGGAGACGTCGCAGGCATGGGGGCCGACCTCGTCGATTCCTACATTGCCGCCATCGTCGCGGCGATGATCCTCGGCGTATCGATCGGCGGCGGCATCTTCGCGGTGCTGCCCCTCCTCATCTCGGCGATGGGGCTGTTCGCGTCCATCGGCGGCATCCTCCTGGTCCGGACCTTCATGCGCAAGAGCCCCGGGGGGGCGCTGAACGCTGGCACCTACGCCACGTCGGTCATCTTCGTCGGGCTGCTGTTCGTCATCACGCGGTTCGCGGGCCTGGAAGGCAACCAGTGGTTGGGCGTGTTCCTCCCCACGGTCGCCGGCCTCGCGGCGGGGATCGTGATCGGGATGACGACCGACTACTTCACGTCGATCGACCGCAAGCCCACGTTGCGCACGGCGGAGGCGGCCTCCCGAGGGACGGCGATCAGCATCCTGACAGGGTTCTCATACGGTCTCCTGAGCATGATCCCGTCGATCCTCGGGATCTGCGCTGCGATGTTCGGCGCGTGGCGCCTGGCCGAGGTGTTCGGCATCGACCCGTTCTACGGGATCGCGATGTCGGCGGTGGGCATGCTGTCGATCGCCGCGACGATCATCGCCGGCGACGCGTTTGGACCGATCTCCGACAACGCCCGCGGCATCGCGGAGCAGGGGTCCCTCGGTAAGGACGCGCTCGAGATCGCGGACACGCTCGACGCTCAGGGCAACACGTCGAAGGCGGTCACGAAAGGGTTCGCCATCGGGGCGGCGGCGCTCACGGTTCTCGCGCTGTTCGCCGCGTACACGCACCTCGCCGACATCGACCTGGCTCAGGGAATCAACCTGATCAGCTATCCGGTCATCATCGGCCTGTTCATCGGCGCGATGATGCCGCCCGTGTTCTCGGCACTCCTCATCCTCGCCGTCGGGCGGAACGCGGGTCGCATGGTCGAGGAAGTCCGACGCCAGTTCCGCGACATCCCCGGGCTGCTCGAGGGGAAGGCGAAGCCTGACTACGCGACGTGCGTGGATATGGCGACGCGCGGCGCGCTGCGCGAGCTGCTCCTCCCATGCTCGCTCGCGCTCATCATCCCGATCCTCGTCTTCATCGTCCTCGGCAAGGAGGCGCTCGCCGGCTGTCTCGCGGGGAGCATCCTGACGGGGATCATCTTCGCTCTCCTGATGGCGAACTCGGGTGGGGCGTGGGATAACGCGAAGAAGTACATCGAGACCGGGGCGTTCGGCGGGAAGGGGTCGGAGGCGCACAAGGCCGCCGTCACGGGGGACACCGTCGGCGACCCGTTCAAAGACACCGCGGGGCCCTCACTCAACACGATGATCACCGTGATGTCGCTCGTCGCCGAGGTGTTCGTTCCGGTTCTCATTCTCCTCGGCTTGTAGAAGAGGCTCGAGAGCCTGAGCCCGTGAAGTGCAGAGGGGCATGCCTGGCGGCCCGCATCCGAAGGGATGCGGGCCGCTTCTTCCTTCGGAAGCCTGGGTGTGCACGCCCTCGCATCCGGGAGAGGCCGGGCCAGCCTCCGACCGGGGGAAGAGCCCAACGCCGGTTTCCTGGACCCCATGCATGCGAGCCCTTACCATTGCCGCCAGTCCGTCGCGGTGACTGAGTCAGGGCCGTGGGTTCTCTCGCCCCGACACCCGCGGAGGCGTCGGGAGGTGGGTTGTGGTCATCAAGTGGGCAACGCTCGGGATCTTTGTCGCGTGTTACGGCTTGATCCTCTGGCGCAAGGTCAAGATATCGTACGTGTCGGTCGCGTCGGCCATCCTCCTTGTGGCGATCGGGGCGCTCGCCCCGAGGACCGCGCTTCTCGAAGCGATCAACTGGAACGTCATCGCCATCTATTGGGGCTTCTTGATGGTCTCGGTGGTGTTCTCCGAGAGCGGGGTGCCCGCGCGCCTTGCGAACTACCTCGCGCGCAGCTCGAAGACCGAAGGCCGGGCTTTGCTCGCGCTGTGCGTGCTGGCCGCCGTCCTCTCGGCGTTCATGGAGAACGTCGGGGTCACGCTGATGCTGGCCCCCATCGGGTTCGCGATGGCGAAGGCCGCCGGCTCGTCCCCCATCACGTATCTCGTCTCGATTGCCTGCTCGTCGAACATCGTGACCACGGTCACGATGATCGCCGATCCTCCGGCGCTGATTGTCGCCGATGCGACGGGGATGAAGTTCTTCGACTTCTACTGGTTCCAGGGCAACGTCGGACTTGGCTTGATCTCGATAATCGCCGTCGCGGCGGGCCTAGCCATGCTCTACCTCACGACGCTGCGGCGGATGAAGAAGACCGTCAGCGTCGAGACGGAGCAAGTGGAAATCCAAGTCCTTCCGACCCTTCTCTTCCTCGGGGGAATCGCAGCCCTCGGCGTCTCCCCGTACATCGGAATCGAGATCGGCTACATCGGCCTGGCGGTCGGGATGATCGCCCTCGTGCTCGCGCGCAAGCAGGTCAAGCACATCCTCGTGGAGTTCGACTGGCACTCCCTCGCCTACATCATCGGAATCTTCGTCGTCGTCGGCGCGGTGAACAACGTGGGGCTCTTGCAGGACCTGGCCAACGGGATTGTCAAACTCGGTGTCAACAGCCCGACTCTCGCCCTCGTCTTCCTCGTGTGGCTGTCGGTGGCGTTATCGTCGTTTGTCGACAACGTCCCGTTCACGATCCTCATGATCCCTGTCTGCACCCACATGGCGAGCGTCATCGGGATGGGGAGCGCCTTCCCGCTCCTGTTCGGAATGCTCGTCGGGACGGGGCTTGGCGGGAACCTGACGCCGGTTGGGGCGACGGCCAACGTCTTCGCCTGCGGTGCGCTCGAGAAGGCGGGTCACAAGGTTCGTCTTTGGCAGTTCATGAAGATCGGTGCGCTGATGAGCATCACGGCCGTGGCCGTGGCCCACGTGCTCCTTCAGGTCTTCTGGATCTAGCGCGGCGGCCCCGCCGATCCTGAGGGGATGTAGATCGCAGCGATGAGGACGTGCGTTCTCCGTCCCCTCTTCTTCTTGACCTGCGGCGTCCGCAGAGAAGGCCGGGACCACAACCGCCTGGGGAAGCCACAGCCTCTCTCTCCCTGGACCGGAGAGGTCGTGCACTGGCACGCACGCCGCGGAGCGGGGGCATCCAGGCTCTGTCTGGCGCTAGGGGACGTCGGGTGTCTCGCGGCCGACGTATCCCAGGGAGCGCTTCATCGCGTCGATCCCGAGCACAGGGGTGGGGTCCACCCGACGACTCAGGGCGAGGTACACGCTCACGAAGTCTCCCAGGTAGAGGAGACGGAGGACCCGTTCGTGCGGGCTCGTGCCGGGCGCATCGACCTCGATGACCGGGACCCTCTTCTCCCGCAGCAGCCGCGACACGTACGCCGCCCGAGAGGCATCGGCCTCCGTGTCATCCTGGCTCCGCAAGACGACCGCGCAGAGATGCCGGCGGGAACGCTCCTCGTCCCAGGCGAGGATCTCGTTATGGAGCAACTCGGGGATCACGCTGCAGAAGGCCGGCTGTTTCGCGTTCTCGTTGATTTGGGTTTTCCAGCGCAGGGCAGCCAGGTCCGTTGTCCCTGCCACTCCGATCACAACGGGGACTCTCCCGTTCAGGGCTATGGCGATCTGCTTCGCGGAGTTGTCCTTGGTCGGCACGTCGGCGCCGAGTCGCCGGCCATCCTCCGCGATCCCCTGGAAGACTTCCTCCCACCGTTCCGGCATCGAGACGAGGCCGGAACGGCCGAGAACGGCCAGGGGCCCGAGTCCGAGGTACGGCAACGCCGCGCGCGGCGGGTAACCCGAAGGGACGACGACGAGCGGCAGTCCCCGCTCCCGAGCCAGTTCCGCGAGACGGCCGCCGCTCGACACGCAGAGGAACCGGGCCTGCGTCTCCAGGGCCTGCTCCAGCGCGGACAAGGTCTCTGTCGTATTCCCCGAGTAGCTGATCGCCACGAGGAGCGTGCGGTCACTCGTCTGGCTCGGCAGGCGGCCGCTGCGATGGACTTCCGTCGGCGACCGCGAGAAGCGGCGCAGGATCTCTCCCCCCATCGCGGATCCGCCCATCCCGCAGGCCACGATCTGGTCTACAGGCGTGCTCATGGGAAGCGGTGCGACCGAGTCGGCACAGCGGATCGCAGCGGCACAATCGCTACCGAACCGATCGAGGATGCCGAGCATCCCCTCCGCGTCGAGGGTCGCCATGCGAGAAGGCCGATCGAGGACGCTCATAACGTGGAGCGTACTCGAAAACGACTTGCAGCGGCTTCTTCTCGGCATGCGCCGCGTCACCGCGCCGAGGCGACTCCCGGACCGTCGCGGGAGGGCCTGCCAGGGCAAGTCCATCGGGACGGGGCAATGGCTATAATAGAGCCCAAGAGAGAAGGAGGTGCTGCGGATGAGACGACGTTGGCTGGCGTTCATCGGGGTGGCGGTGCTGGTGGGGGCCGTGGTTGTCCCCGCCTTGGGCGTTGAACTCGTCTTCTGGACCCACGAGGATCCGAATCGAACGGCGATCGAGAACCAGTACATCGAGGAGTTCCAGAAGATGTATCCCGAGGTCACCATCCGGCGGGTGACCTATCCGTCCGGGGACATCGCTCAGATCATCTTGACGGCGTTCGCGGCTCATCAGGGTCCCGACATCTTCAACATGGAGACGGAGGACGAATACCCGTACATCATCAACCGACGGGTCGCTCCCATGGATCCCGCGGCGGCCGGGTACGCGAACCTCCAGGCGGTCTACGACGCATACCAAGCCGGCACGCTGGATGCGGTCACGTACGAAGGAAAGCTCTACGGGCTGCCGATGGAGCTGACGAACTGGTGCATCTTCCTGAACACGAAGTACTTCCGCGAAGTGGGTCTCAACCCCGGAACGGACTACCCGCGGACATGGGAAGAGATGATGGCGGTCTCGGAGCTGCTGGTGATCCGCGAAGGCGACATCCTGCAGCGACGCGGCTTCGACTTCCGATATCCCTACTATCTGATCTTCTTGCTGCCGATGGTCGAGCAGCTGGGAGGGTCGTTCCTCTCGGAGGACGGGAAGACGGCGGTCATCAACGATGCGGCCTGGCTGCAGGTTCTGGGCTTCTTCCAGGAGTGGGGGCCGAACGGCAAGAACCTCGGTTCGCCGACCTACACGAATGCTAGAAAGCTTTTCAACAAGGACAACAACTCAGTCGCGATGTGCCTGACGGGCCTATACCAAATTGACAGAATCCGTGCCGACAACCTCGCGTTCTACGAGAGCAACGAGTGGATGATCGTCCCGTTCCCCGTGTTCGAGAACGCCGTGAACAACTATGGCTGCAACTACTACGGCCACTACTACATGGTGAACGCGGAGAGCGCGAGCGAGAAACAGCAGTGGGCGTGGAAGTTCATCGCCTTCATGCTGAGCCACGGAGAGGACTACCTGCTCAAGTGCGGGCTGATCCAGCCGACGAACGCGCTCCTGTCTTCCGAAGCCTACGAGACGTTCCCGTATGCGGACGTTTTCGCAGCGGACATGGCGCGGTCGAAGATGGTCATGCTTCACGAGTACAACCCGCAGTTCGACGATCTGCTGAGAGAGGCGATCGAGTCCGTCATGCTGGCTGGCGTGACGCCGGAGCAGGCTCTGGCGACGCTGCGGCAGAAGGCGAACGAGCTCCTGCAGGAATAGGGTTGCTTCGGGATGGAGACCTGAAGAGCGGCGGCTTGGTCCGGGCGCGAGGGTGCCCGGGCCAAGCTTCGCTCGGAAGTGGGACACGCGCTTGAAGGGCCGACGCACGGGCGGCATGGAACGCCGAAAAGCACGGTGGGGATGGACCTTCGTGCTCCCGGCGTTGGTCTTCTTCGGCCTGTTCAGCTTCTACCCGATCGTCAACGCCTTCTACACCAGCCTGTTCAAGCAGAAGCTTCTGTCGCTCGCGCCGCCCGAGTACATCGGATTTGGAAACTACATCTACCTCCTCCACTCCTCGACGTTCTGGAACTCGGTCCGAGCGACCGCGATCTTCACCGTCTGCACCTTCGTGCTCTTGGTCGGGGTGAGCCTCCTGCTTGCGGCGTTCATCGCGTCGCGAAAGAGGATTCAGTCGGTCCTGCAGATGGCGTATTTCAGCCCGGCTGTGGTCTCCTCCGTCGTGGCCGCTGCCGTCTGGATGCTGATCTTCGATCCAAGGGGGCTCGGGAACCAGGCGATCAATGCAGTCCTGCGGACCCCGGGAGTGGACCACAAGTGGCTCGCCTCCGCCACGATGCTCCAGATCTCGACCATCCTCGTCTACTTCTGGAAGTACGTCGGGTACTTCACGATCATCTTCATTGCCGGGCTGACGAGCATTCCCACGACGCTTCACGAGGCGGCGAGAATCGACGGGGCCGGCGCGTGGAAGGACTTCTGGTACGTGTCGTTCCCCCTGCTGAAGCCGACCCTGGTCCTGGTGTCGGTCATGTCCATGATCCAGTGCCTGCGGACGTTCAGCACGCAGTACGTCTTCACCCAGGCGGGCGCGCCCCGAGGGCCCATCGACGTCATCGCGTTCGGCATCTACAACACAGCCATCCGCGATCACCAGATCGGACGGGCGAGCGCCATGAGCGTCATCCTGTTCTGCCTCATGCTGGTCCTGAGTTGGATGCAGTTTCGGGTCTCCCGGAGCGACGATGTCTCCTACCTCTAGCGGACGCGGGCGGAACGTGCGCCGCGTGTTGGGACGGGCAGCACGGGCTCTCCCGGCGCGCATCCTGATCTGGACGGTGCTCGGCGTCATGGCCGTCTACGTCCTCGCGCCGCTCGTGTTCATGCTGACCGCGGCATTCATGCCCGCTCGAGACGTGATGAGCATGCCGTACCCTTGGATCCCGCGAAGCCTCTACTGGCAGAACTTCTGGCAAGCGATCCGCGGCAACGACGGCAAGTTCATGTACGCGCGCAGCATCCTGAATTCGCTCGTCGTGGCCGCCGCCATCACGGCGAGTACCGCGTTGTTGGCCACGTTGACGGGATACGGACTGGCGAAGTTCCCGTTCAGGGGACGGCGCGTCGTCCTTCTCCTGATCATCGGCACGATGATGGTGCCGTTCCAGGCGATCATGATCCCGCTCTACATGGTCGTGACGAAGATGGGGATGCAGAACTCCTATGCGGGACTGATCGTGCCGTTTCTGATCAACGCGTTCGGCGTCTTCCTCATGCGCCAGTACCTGCTGACCTTTCCCGACGAGCTGATCGACGCCGCGAGGATCGACGGCGCGGGGGAACTCCAGATCTTCTGGCGGGTCATCATCCCCAACAGCTGGCCGGCGATCGCGACGCTGTCGATTCTGACGTTTCGTTCGCAGTGGGATAACCTCATTTGGCCTCTTCTTGTCGTCCAGAGCGAGGAGATGAAGACCATTCCGCTGTACATCACGAGGTTCGCGTCGGAGAAGTACACCGACGAAGGCGCGATGATGGCAGCGGCTGTGATCGCCAGTCTCCCGATGGTGATCCTCTTCTTCGCCTTGGCGAAGTACTTCGTCGGTGGCGCGAAGCTGTTTGCCGCAAGGAAAGGATGAGTCTCATCATCTGCGACGTCGGCGGCGTCCTCTGTGACGGCACCGATGTCACTCCCACCATGGCAGCGTCCCTCGGGCTGACTCGGGAGGCGTTCGATGCCCTGTCCGGGCAGCACGCCTTCCACGCTCTTCTGTGCGGGACTCTCACCGAAGGTGCCTTCTGGGATCACTTCTCCTTGGGTCTTGGGCGCACGGTGCCCGCAGATCTCTGGAGCGTCTTCTTCGATCCGCGTCTGGACGAGAAGATGGCCCAGCTGATCTGCGCACTGAGGGAGGCGTCCCGGGTCGTCGCGGGGACCAACACGATCGAGTCCCACTACGACGCGCTCCTACGAACGGGCTGGTATGGATTGTTCGATGCCGTCTACGCCTCGCACAGGATGGGAACGGCCAAGCCGGACCCGCGCTTCTACAGGCACATCCTGGAAGAGGAAGGCTGCGCGCCGTCCGAGGCTTTCTTCATCGACGATGAGCCGGGCCACGTGGTCGCGGCACGCGCGATGGGGTTGCAGGCCCATGAGTACAAGAGCGTGCCCAGCCTGCGCCGGGATCTCGAGAAGCGCGGTCTGATTCAGCCCGAAAGGCCCTAGCCCAGCGCTTGTGGACCGCGTCCTGACCTTCCTCCTGAAGGAGACTTCTCCCGGGCGGTCACCAAGAGCCTTCGGCTGCCTGGCGACGTGCCTTGCGGGGCGACTCACTCCCGCGCGGCGTCGCCGAACGAAACGTGCGGCCCGCGGCGCGCTCGAGAAGGCGGGTTCGAAGGTTCGTCCTTGGTCGTTCATGAAGATCGGCGCGCTGATGAGCATCACGGCCGTGGCCCACGTGCTGCTTCAGGTGTTCTGGATCCAGCGTCCGATGGCGGGGAAGACCGGCCCGCGGGAACGCCACGGCGTAAGCGACGTAGCCCCCGTCCTTTGCTCTGGTTGGCTGCGCCGGGGGATGTGTTCGGCCAAGCGGCCCAGCCGTCCGAACGCGCGGGCTCGCCGCGCCGTCCCTCGCTGGCGAATTCAGGCCGCGCGGGGGACAATACGCCGGTTTCCTGATCCAGAGGGAGCGTGACGGGGGTCAACTCCCAGAAAACTCCAGATCCGCGAGCCAAATAGGCCGCGCCGAGGGAAAGGTCGCAGAGAAGGGATTGAGCCATGACGCGTACGTCAGACAAGACACTGTGGCACGCACTGGATACGAGCGAGGCGGTCCGCACCCTGAAGACGGATGTGGACGCCGGCCTCTCGAGCGCCGAGGCGGCTGAACGCCTCAAGACCTACGGACCGAACGCGCTGCCGGAGAGCCCGCCAACTCCGTTTTGGAAGCGGCTCGTCGGGCAGCTCAAGGGGTTCGTCGTCCTGATCCTCCTGGTGGCGGCGGTCATCTCGACCGTCGTCTACTTCATCGAGCCTGAGCCGCTCGGGTGGCTGGATTCGGTCATCATCATCGCCATCGTCGTGCTGAACTCGTTTGTCGGCGCGCTGCAGGACAGCCGCGCCGAGAAAGCCCTGCAGAGCCTGAAGAAGATGGCGGCGCCGGAGGCTCAAGTGCTTCGCGACGGACAGCGCGTCAGCGTGCGCGCACGGGAGCTTGTGCCCGGCGATGTCGTCCTGCTCGAGGCGGGCACGATGGTCCCCGCGGACCTGCGTCTCCTCGTGGCGGCGCAGATGCGGGTGGACGAGTCCTCGCTCACCGGAGAGTCCGTCCCTGTGGAGAAGAACGCCGACGCGCACCTCGCCAAGGAAACAGGGATCGCCGATCGCATCAACTCCGCCTTCCTCGGCACGACCGTGGTCTACGGTCGCGGCCGCGGCGTCGTCATCGGCACGGGCGCGGACACCCAGCTCGGAGAGATCGCCGAGATGATCGAGGAAGAGCAGGAGGAGACGCCGCTTCAGCGCAAGCTGGAGGAGTTCGGAAAGATCCTCGGCACGGTGATCCTCATCGTCTGTGCGATCGTCTTCGCGCTCGAGATCGTGCGCGATCCCAACCTGTACATCCTTCGCGAACAGGGACTCGCCGCGTACTTCCGAACCGGAGCGGGAGACCTGATCCGGTTCTTCATGGTGGCGGTCAGCCTGGCCGTCGCCGCGGTACCGGAAGGGCTTCCGGCGATCGTCACGATGTGTCTCGCCCTCGGAACGCGCGAGATGCTGAAGAGGCATGCGCTCGTCCGTCGGCTTCCGTCGGTCGAAACCCTCGGTTCGGCGACGGTCATCTGCACGGACAAGACCGGCACCTTGACCCAGAATCAGATGACGGTCACGAGCGTCTGGGCCGAGCGAACGATGTACGGCGTCACCGGCCAGGGGTACGACCCGGCCGGAGGATACACCCGGAGTGACGTGCCGGTGCAGGTTGAGGGGCACCCGGTTCTCGAGCGCGCCCTTTGGGCCGGCCTTCTGTGCAATGACGCCGAGCTGCGGCAAGAGGGAGCCACCCACCGCGTGATCGGCGATCCGACCGAGGGAGCCCTCGTCGTCGCCGCGGCCAAGGGTGGAATGGGAAAGAGCGATCTTGAGCGATCTCCACGGATCTCGGAGATCCCGTTCGACTCCGACCGTAAGCGAATGACGACCTTCCACACGACGGATGGGGCGAGGATCCCTGCCGCCGGGGCGAAGGTCCTCGCCGTGGTCAAGGGCGCTCCCGACGTGGTGCTCTCTCTCTGCGCGCGCATGGAAGGCGCCGGCGGTCCCGCCGCGTTGGACGTCGCGACCCGCAACGAGGTCCAGAAGGCGAACGACACCATGGCGTCGCAGGGGCTGCGTGTTCTCGCGGTCGCCTATCGCCCGCTCTCCGAGATGCCGCACGAGGTGACGCCCGAGGCCGTCGAGCACGATCTCGTGCTGCTCGGCCTGCTCGGAATGCAGGATCCGCCGCGCCCCGAGGTCAAGGATGCGATCACCAAAGCGCGGGCCGCGGGGCTGCGAACGATCATGATCACCGGCGATCACGTCGCGACCGCCGAAGCGATCGCGGCCCAGATCGGCCTCATGCGCCCTGGCAGCCGCGTCGTCTCCGGGGCGGAGATGGACAAGATGGCCGAAGGGCAGCTGGCACGCGAGATCGAGCACATCGATGTGTTCGCTCGCGTTTCGCCCCATCACAAAGTCGAGATCGTCGAGGCGCTGCGGTCGAACGGCGAGGTGGTCGCGATGACCGGCGACGGCGTCAACGACGCCCCCGCCCTGAAGCGCGCCGACATCGGCGTCGCGATGGGAATCGCCGGAACCGACGTCGCCAAGAACACGGCGGACATGGTGCTCACCGACGACAACTACGCTTCCATCGTTGCCGCCGTCGAGCAGGGACGCGTCATCTACTCGAACATCCGCAAGACGGTGTACTACCTCTTGTCCTGCAACTTCGCCGAGGTGGCCATCATCTTCGGCGCGATCCTCATCGGCTGGCCGGCGCCGCTGACGGCGATTCAGCTCTTGTGGCTGAACCTTCTCACCGACGGCGCCCCGGCGCTCGCGCTCGGTCTGGAGAAGGGCGAGCCGGGCATCATGAGCCGTCGACCGAGGTCGCCGCGGGAGAGGATCATCAACAAGGAGATGGCGATCGGTATCCTCTATCAGGCGGGCGCTCTCACCGTCGCCGTGCTCGGCGTCTACGCCCTGGGCATCTACACGCAGGGCGCGCTGCACGACGACGCGATGACGATCGCGTTCACCACTCTGGTGCTGGCCGAGCTGTTCCGCGCGTACACGGCGCGGTCGGAGCACGTGCCGCTCGCCCGGATCGGCGTCTTCTCGAACCGAGCGATGCAGTGGGCGGTGCTCGCTTCGCTGGCCCTCCTGATGCTCGTTCTCTACGTGCCGGGACTGCAGCAGGCGTTCGACACGAAGACCCTCTCCGTCGGGATGTGGGCCTACATCGCGCCGCTCATGCTGGTGCCGGCGCTGGTGGTGGAGGTACGGAAGTACATCCTCCAGTGGCGCGGGAGAGCCAAGACGGCCTAGACGGAGCATACGAGTTCGCGGACCACGGAGGCCGCCTTCGGGCGGCCTCTCTCTTTCGCATGGGAAGGGGCGCTCTCTCGCAGACGGCATCGCGCGGCACCTTGTTCTCAAGCAGACTGCGCGTGGGAGCCGCGTGCGGCCTTGCGAAGGCCTCCTCGAGCACTACACTGGGTTCGTTGCGAAGGAGGACCATGAACCCGACTCTCGTCACCGTGCTGAACCTCATCCTTAGCGCCGGAATCTTCGTTCTCGCACTCCTCACGAGGACGAGGATCAAGAACACGCTCGCACTGCTTGTCGGCACGGCATTCGGGTTGTTCGCCGTATCGCACCTCGTAACGCTCCTCGGGGTGGGCGAGTCGGCGCAGGGGTTCATCGTTATCGTGCGCGTCGTCGGCTACGCCCTCGTCCTCGTCGCGCTGTACAGGGAGATGCTGCCGAAGAAGCAACCCCCTTCGACGGACAGCGCCCCTCGGTAGATCGGTTGTCCGTCCTCAGGGGGTAGGAGGAGATGTGAAGGCTCTTCTCGTCATCGACATGCAGACCGGTCTCTTCGCAGGAGCCGCCCGCTACGACGCAGACGGCGTCGTTCGGCGGATCAACGACCTCGCCCGCGCCGTGCGCGGCAAGGGCGGCGCCGTTGTCTTCGTGCAACACAACGGAGACAAGGACAGCGATCTTGCTCCCCAGTCCCCGGGATGGCAGATCCTGCCGGCGCTCGATCGCCGCCCGACGGATCCCGTCGTTCAGAAGACCGCGTGCGACTCGTTCTACCGCTCGGAGCTCGAGCGGATCCTTCGCGAGCGAAAGATCGCGAAACTCCTCGTCACCGGCTGTGCCACCGAGTTCTGCGTCGACACGACGATCCGCTCCGCGGCGAGCAAGGACTACGACGTGATCGTCGTCGCCGACGGGCACACCACCGCCGACCGACCGCACCTCTCCGCGGAGAAGATCATCGAGCACCACAACCGGGTGTGGGCAAACCTCATTCTCCCCGAGCACCCGGTCGGGGTCGTCGCGGCAGAAACCCTGCTCACGACGCTGTAGGCGGCGCGGGCTCCGCCGCGTCGGCAGAAGGCGCCGAGTCGGTCGAACTCCCGCCGAACCGTCCGCCGCGGAAGAGCCAAACGGCCGGAGGCTGACAGCTCTCCACGGTGTCGCCTACGGCGCGGTCAACATTCGAGAGCAGCTCTTTGCTCAGGCGAAGCCCCTGGCTGGTGCCCCCCTCTGAACCGTCGCGATCATCGCGCCACCTCCTGCGGGTAGCCGAAGCGTAACCCGCGAAGACATGCAAGACGATGCTATCCTCCTCTTCTTCCGTATGATTCGACAGCTTCGCGCCATCGCAGTAGGCTGAGTGGGCGGTAAGACCTCATTGCGAGACGGAGGCAGAACAGAAGCATGAACAAGCGCAAGCTGCTCGAGCGAGCCCTCGTACATCCAGAGTCTCTTCGATTCACAGAGGTTCTCGCGCTTGCCGAAGCGTTCGGCTTCCGAGTGGCCAGAGTGCGGGGCAGTCACCACATTCTCTCTCATGCGGGCGTTCGTGAGTTCATCAACCTCCAGGATGTGGGCGGCACGGCGAAGCCGTATCAAGTGCGTCAGCTCCTGGAGCTGACCGAGCGGTATAATCTGTCCCTAGGAGGCGACGAATGAAGGACTACCACATCAACATCTTCTGGAGTGAAGAAGATGGCGGCTACATTGCCGATATTCCTGATCTCGCCTCCTGCTCAGCCTTTGGCGACACGCCCGAAGAGGCACTGCGGCAAGTCGAGATTGCCAAAGAGGCTTGGCTTGCCGCCGCGCGCGCCGAGGGAAAGCCCGTGCCCGTGCCTCGGTACCGCCCCGTCATTTATCAAACCAGCTAGACGGGGCGACGGTGCCAAGGTTCTCCACGGTAGTGCGCTTTCGCACATGGGGTTGCGGCTACGTGGCTGTCAGCGCGCGACCGTG
>JAQTVA010000138.1 GCA_028707055.1 Candidatus Bipolaricaulis sp.
CCGATCTACGAGCCCCTATCGAGCTACGGCCACTTCGGGCGTGTGGACCTCGATCTTCCGTGGGAGAAGACGGACAAGAGAGCCGCTCTCGAGGCCGCCGTTCGCTGACGCTGTCGAAGGCCGGCGCTCCTCCGAATCCTGTGTCAGGAACGGCTCATGGCCGGCCGAGCGACTTCGCTCACGTCAGGCCGAGCGACTTGGTCGTCGTCATCCGCCGGATGAGGTCGATGATCTCGTCGACGGACTTCGCCCCGAGATCCTCCTCCGTCCTCAGGCGCACCGACGCCGCCCCCGCCTCCTGCTCGCGGTCCCCGATGACCAGCATGTACGGGATCTTCTGCAGTTGGGCGTTTCGGATCTTCGCGTTCATCCGCTCAGAGGTCTCATCGACGAACGTCCGGATCCCCGCGTCCTTCATCCTCACTGCGACGTCCCGCGCGTAGGTCGCGTGACGGTCGGCGATCGGGATGACAGCCGCCTGGATCGGCGCCAGCCACACGGGGAATGCGCCGCCGTAGTTCTCGATCAGGCAACCGATGAACCGCTCGAGGCTCCCGAGCAGCGCCCGGTGCACCATATAGGGACGGGACGGCTTTCCGTCTTCGCGGATGTACGTCATGTCGAACCGATCAGGCAGGTTGAAGTCGAATTGGATCGTCGAGCACTGCCACGCCCGCCCGAGGGAGTCGCGGACCTTGATGTCGATTTTCGGGCCGTAGAACGCGCCGCCGCCCTCGTCGATGGCGTAGGGGAGTCCGCGCGCATCAAGAGCGCTCTTGAGCGCTGCCGTGGCTTGCTCCCATCGTTCGATCTCCCCGACCGCCTTCCCCTCGCGCGGCCGCGTCGCGAGGTAGATGTCGAACTGGTCGAAACCAAACGCGGAGAGCATGTTCATGCTGAACTCATAGACGCGGCGGATTTCCTCATCAATCTGATCCGGTCGGCAGATGATGTGGGCATCGTCGATCGTGAATCCACGCACCCGCAATAGGCCGTGGAGGACGCCCGATCGCTCGTACCGATACACCGTGCCGAGCTCGGCCATCCGCAACGGCAGCTCGCGGTAGGAGTGCACCCGGGTCTTGTAGATGAGGATCTGGTACGGACAGTTCATCGGTTTGATGTAGTAGTCGACGCCGTCGATGTCCATCGGCGAGTACATGTTCTCGCGGTAGAAGCCGAGGTGGCCGCTGATCGCCCAGAGGTCGCTCTTGCCGATGTGGGGTGTCGTCACGATCTCGTATCCGGCACGGTCATGCTCGGCGTACCAGAACTCCTCGATCGTCCGTCGCAGGCGGGCGCCCTTCGGGTGCCAGCAAACGAGGCCGGCGCCCCCCTCCTCGTGGATGCTGAACAGGTCGAGGTCCTTCCCAAGTTTGCGGTGGTCGCGCTTCGCCGCTTCCTCGAGCTTCCAGAGGTGCCCCTCGAGGTCCTTCGCCTTCTCGAACGCCGTGCCGTAGATGCGCTGAAGCATCGGCCGTTTCTCATCACCGCGCCAGTACGCGCCCGCCACCGACAGGAGCTTGAACGCATCGGCCTTGACGCCCCCCGTCGATCTCAGGTGCGGCCCGCGGCACAGGTCGACGAACTCGCCCTGCTCGAACAACGTCACGAGGTCTCCCTCGATGTCCTCGATGAGCTCGATCTTGTAGGTCTCGCCCCGCTTCTCGAGCAGCGCGCGGGCCTCTTCCTTCGAAACCTCTCGCCGTACGATGAGCTGATCGGCCGCGATGATCTTCTTCATCTCGTCGGCGATCTTGGCGAAGTCGTCCTCGGTGAGCGAGCGCGCGAGGTCGAAGTCGTAGTAGAACCCGTCGTCGATCGCCGGACCGATGCCGAGCTTGGCCTCGGGGAACAGGCGCTTGACCGCCTGGGCCATGATGTGGGTCGCCGTGTGGCGGAGCGTCTCCAGCGCTTCGGGAGAGCCCATCGTGAGGAGCACCAATGCGCCGTCCGTCATCAGACGTTCGCGCACGTCGCGAAGCTCTCCATCGAGCCGCGCGCAGGTGGTTGACCGAGCCAGCCGAGAGCCGAGCCCTTCAGCGACCTCGAGAATGGTCGTTCCCTCCTGCACCTCACGGACGGATCCGTCCGGCAGTGTGATCCGAATCATCCCCAAAGCCTCCTTCCGAAGCGCCGCATCTTACTCACGAACGCGCGAGCTCTACAATGGAGCGTTACAGGATGTAGCGTGATAGATCGGGATCCTTGGCGATCCCGGCGAGGCGCGCCGTCACGTACGCCCGATCGATGACCATGGTCTCGCCGCGGCGCCGATCGGCCTCGAACGAGATCTCCTCCATCAGCTTCTCCATGACCGTGGTCAACCGCCGCGCGCCGATATTCTCCGTGGTTTGGTTGAGCTCGTAAGCGATGACGGCAAGGGCGTCGACGGCATCCGGCTCGAACATCAGCGCAATCCCCTCGGTGGCGAGGAGCGCCGTGTACTGCTTGACGAGCGCATCCTTCGGCTCCGCAAGGATGCGGCGAAAATCCGACGCGGTCAGGTTGTCGAGCTCGACGCGGATGGGGAGACGCCCCTGCAGTTCCGGAATGAGGTCGCTCGGCTTCGACATGTTGAACGCCCCTGCCGCGATGAATAGAACGTTCTCGGTGCTCACCGCCCCGTACCGCGTCCTCACCACCGTCCCCTCGAGGAACGGCAGCAGGTCACGCTGCACACCCTGGCGCGAGACGCCGGGCCCTCCTTGCTCCTCGCGACCGCCGGCCGCGATCTTGTCGATCTCGTCGATGAAGATGATCCCCATCTCTTCAGCCAGCCGCAGACCTTCTTGACGAACTTCATCCATGTTGATCAGTCGGTCGACGACTTGCTCGAAGAGCACGCCGCGAGCTTCGCGGATGCGGATCTTCTTCTTCTTCCGACTCGGCGGCAGGAGTCCCGACAGGACATCGCCCATGTCGATCCCCATCTGGTCCATCCCGTCCTGAGAGAAGACCTCGATCTGGGGCATGACCTGCTCCTCGATGGTGATCTCGATGTAGCGCTCCTCGAGATCGCCTGCCTCAAGCTTCTCTCGCAGCTTGTCGCGCGTCTTGTGCGGCGCCTCCTCCGGCGGTGGTTCCCCTTCACCTGTCGACGGGAGCAACGCGTCCAGAATCTCCTCGGTCACCAGCCTCTCGGCTTCATCCTCGACGCTGTCGATCTCTTCCTCGCGGATCATGTCCACAGCCATATCCACAAGGTCGCGGACCATCGATTCGACATCGCGCCCGACGTAGCCCACCTCGGTGAACTTCGTCGCTTCGACCTTGACAAACGGGCAGGTGGTCAGGCGCGCCAGGCGTCGCGAGATCTCCGTCTTCCCGACGCCGGTGGGCCCGATCATGAGGATGTTCTTCGGCTTGATCTCGTAGCGCATCTCCTCGTCCACGAACTGGCGCCGCATTCGGTTGCGAAGAGCAATTGCCACGGCCCGCTTCGCTTCCCTCTGGCCGACGATGTACTTGTCCAGCTCTTCGACAATCTGACTCGGCGTGAGACCGGAGATTCGATCCTCGGGGACGTCCGCCCATGCGCTCATTCGTTCCCTACCAAGAGATGGCTTCGACCACAATCTGGTCGTTGGTGTAGATGTCAATCTCGGCGGCAATCTCGAGCGACCGCCGCGCGATCTCATCAATCGACAGTGTTCCGATCGCCGCGAAGGCCTTCGCCGCAGCGAGCGCATAGGCCCCGCCCGATCCGATTCCGAGCACGCCTCCGTCCGGTTCGAGCACATCGCCCGCTCCGGAGATCATCAGAATGCCTTCTTCGCTCGTCACCGCCATGACTGCCTCGAGGTGGCGGAGAATCCGATCCGTCCGCCATTCCTTCGTCAGTTCGACGGCCGAACGCCGCAGCTTGCCGTCATACTTCTTCAACTTCCCTTCGAACTTGTCGAGGAGTGCGAGGCAGTCCGCGGTCGCTCCTGCGAATCCCACGAGGACGCGATCATCATTCAGACGATAGACCTTTCTCGTGTTCTTCTTGATTACGGTCGTATCGAGCGTAGCCTGACCGTCACAGGCAATGACGGCGCGGCGTTCGTCGGGCGAGTACAGGGCGAGAATGGTTGTGTTCCTCACGTGCTCCATGAGAAGGTGATTCTAGTTCGCTTCGGAAGACTCTTCAATCGCGTCGTACCGACAACCCGGGCAGATCGGATCACGGCCGATGTAGACGGAGCCGCATCGGGGGCACACGTGTCCTCCGTTCGCTCGTAGGACTTCTTCCCGTCTGCGGAAGCGGTGATAGAGGTTCACGAACGCCGTACGCATCTCGGGGTCCTTGATGTCATCGAACAACGCTCGCTCCGCGTGTGAGAGGTCGGTCTCC
>JAQTVA010000139.1 GCA_028707055.1 Candidatus Bipolaricaulis sp.
TCCAGATCCAGTAGTCACCGCGCGTGTGCGCCGTGACAAAGGGGGCCGCCGACAGCGCGCGGATGAGGTCGCTCTCCTCGCCCGGAATGAGCCCTGCGTCCGCCGGACCCTTCGATGCCCAGACCTTGACACCGAGCCCGAGGCCCAAGTCGATCACGGAACGAACCGCGTCGCCGAGCGACGGCCACTCCGCCACGGCCCGGCCGAAGTAGAAGCCCCACAAGCTCACCCCAAGATCGAGCTTCATCATCGGTACACGACTAGACGACGGTCGTGGTCTCGCGGAACTGCACGCCAAGGGAAGCGAGTTCCTTTAGAACCGGCTCGTACACGGCAGGAACCATGGGGACCTGGACACCGGTGAGATCGATCTCCCCCTGAAGGATCATCCGCGCCGCGATCGCCGCGGGCAGCCCGACCAGCCGCGACATCGACGTGTCCCCGTTCGGAATCCCGTAGTCGACCAGGGTGGACGTGATTCTCTCGGTTCGATCGCCGTACTCGACGATGAACTCGTGCTGCATGATGAGGAGGTCGCGCTCGCCTGGAGCGTACTGCATCTTCTCCAGCATCCGCTGCGCCAGGACGTCGAGGTACGTGTTCGCGCCCGCCGGAAGGGGCTCATCGGAGAGGAAGCCGAGCCACTTGAGGTCCGTGACCGGTTTCGACTCCGCGGAGAGCCCGAGACGACGTGCCAGAGCATCCTGTGTCGCCTTGCGTCCTCCTCCACACAGGGTCCCCGTCAGCTCAGCGAACGTCATCCGCGCAAGCTCGGGGCGGACCGTCTCGTCGAGCAGTCCAAGCTCGACGATCTTCTTCAGGGAGTCGCACCACCCCGGGTATCGCAGCGTGCCGCGGAACATGCTCTTTACCGTGGGAATTCCGTAGCTCTCGATGTACGGGAGCGAGTCGCGGTTCGGGTAGACCTCGAGGGTTCCGAAGCCCGCAATGGAACACGGCCAGTGATGCGCGAACAACTCGGGTCCCGGGACATCGACGACCGCGCCGTCCTTCAGGTACCGCGCCGGGTTCTTCCCCGCGAGCACGACACCGCGCGGTGCCCACGAGAACTTGTACCCCAAGGGATTGTCATTCGCGTCGGGGGCCGGCAGCCCTCCCGTGTTCGAGGCGAACGAGACGAGTGTTCCTCCCTCATCGCGAATCCGGTCGATGACCTGCATCGCCGACATGTGGTCGATCCCCGGATCGACACCGATCTCGTTCAGCAGGACGACGCCCTTCTTGCGGGCTTCGCCGTCGAGCGCCCGCATCGCATCCTTGACGTAGGACGTCGTAACCATCTGCTTTCCGTGCTTCACACACAGCCGCGCAACGACCGGATGGTAGACGTAGGGAAGGAGGCTGATCGACAAGTCGTGACGCGCGATGAGCGCCTCGAGGGCGGTCTCGTCGCCGACGTCGATGGCCCATGCGACGCCATTCTCAGCGCGGCCGACAAGCTTCGCCCCCTTCTCCACCGTGCGTGTCGCGACGGTGACCTCGAAGTCTTTGACCCCGAGCAGATAACGGACGAGCGGACCGGACACCAGGCCGGCACCGAGGACCAGGACCTTGCTCATGAATGCCTCCCTCTAGAGCCCTCTAGGCCAGATGTAGAGAATCTTCCAGATAACGGTAGTCGGGAGCGAGGCTCCCGCGGTACGCAATCACGGCGCGCTTCAGCTCCGGCGGCAGCTTGCACGCGTCCAGAGACCCCGAGTAGTCGGCCGAGGCGAGGGGGGGGACGAATGCCCGCAGGATGTTGCTGAAGTACGCCGATGCCTCACGCGGAAGCTCGCTTGGCAGGATCTCCACAGCCATCACGACGGGGCCCTTGCCGCCGACCCCCGCGGCCGTAGTCCCCCGGGAGGCATCATAGACGTAGATCGGGTCATCCGGTTCGGTGGCCCGTACCGTGACCTCGACCGCACCCTTGACATCGCACGAGATGTCGCCGATCACGCGAAGCCGTGGGTGATCCCCCTCGAACAACTCCCGGATGTCCTGTCGTGTGACGAGCCTTGGGTACTTCGGCTCCCAGTAGATGCAATTCACGACAACGTGGAGATGCGGCAAGTACTGCGAGAAGACACCCCGATACCGCTCCGGATGCTGGTAGTACTCCTGGAGATCGAACGGTGTCCCCGAGATCTGGGGAGTCACCGTGTCCTGCTCTTTGAACAAGACCTTGACGATGGGCCGCGTCGGATCCACGGTGGGCATCCCCGAAAGGAGCGCCGACGGCGGAACCTCCGTCAGCGGAAGGAGGTCCAGGATTTCCTGCGCCCCTCGCGATACGTTGCCGTACCCGGTCACGCCGACGACGAGCGGGTCCATGGATTTCGGAAGCCCGCGCGTTCGAATCTCGTCTCCCGCCGCGGAGACAGCGGCCTTGGCGGCAGCCAGCGACGCATACGACGATGCTTGCTGGATTCGCGCGAGGGGGGTGTGAATCCCCTCCCACTCCAGGCGCTGTCCCAGCGCCCACAGGGTATCGATCATTCCCGCAAGCCCCGCGTAGTTGCCGAAGAAGATCAGCCGTCGGCCGGCCTCATCGACGATCCGCTCGTAGTCGATGATCGTCGCCCCGAGGTCGAGGATCCGTTTCAGCATCGACATATTGTGCGGTTGCCCCTTGATCGTGTGGGAGAAGAATACGTAGACCTTGTCTCGCTCGATCACATCGACCGGAATCTCCTTCAGCCCGATGATGAGGGGGCAGTCGGAGAGCCGATCGGCAACCGGCAGTCCGGTCGCTCGGTACTCCTCGTCCGCGAAGATGCGCCGTCCCGAAGACTGGACCGTGACCTCGAGCCCATGCTGGTCGCGCAGCTGCCGCAGATGCTCCGGAATGAGCGGCGTGCGCCGCTCCCAGGCGTACATGTCTTCCCGACGGATACCGATCTTGTGGCGCACGACGTTCCTCCAGAATCGTAGTGGACGGCCTCCGGCCGCGCCGGGCGAGTATACCGAAGCGAAAAGGTCCAAGCAACACGGGCTTTCGGACCCATTTCTCCCCCTTTGGAAGAAAGCACTTGTCTCCAATCCTTCTATAGACTAAGCTTAGATCATGCATTCTATGCTTCCTGATGCCGGTGAGAGCCTGGAGGAGATCCATTGCCGCCGTCCGCCGCCATCCCGCCCTTCTCATCGCGTGCTCGCTGTCCCTCGTCGCGCTCGGCGGTCGGAACGCGTCCCCGCCGGCCGTCGTCATCCACGAGCTGGCCTAAGCCGGAACTCAGGCAAGCTCGAACGACGAGTGGATCGAGCTGCACAGCAACGTCGACCGTGACCTATCCCTCCTCGGATGGCGTCTCGAGGCGGAGGACGGAGTTCCAGTTGTGGCCCTTCACGGGACCCTGCCTGCTCGAGGCTACATCCTTCTCGAGCGCACCGATGATCACACCGTGGACGACGTCCCCGCCGACCTCCTGTTCACGGGGACGCTCGAGAACTCCGGGGAGGTACTCCGTCTGCGGGACGCCGAGGGCCGGGTCGTCGACTCGGTAGACTGCGGCGAGGGATGGTTCGCCGGAGAGTCGTCACCCTCCTACGCCACGATGGAGCGCGTGAACCCGGAGCGGTCCGGCATCGCCTCGAATTGGCGAACGAACGACGGAGTCACGCGGAACGGTTGCGACGCCGGCGGTCGCCCCCTGTCGGGGACGCCGAAGGCAGCCAACTCCGCGACGAAACCGCCCGTTGCCGCCTTCTCCACGATTCCCGAGCAGGCCACGATCTGGGGCGTCCTTCGGTTCGTCGACCTCTCTCTCGACGCGGACGGACAGGTGGTTTCGTGGCGTTGGGAGTTCGGAGACGGAGCGACATCGGCCGCGCCGAATCCTACCCATCCGTACCACGCTCCGGGGGTATACACCGCAGTGCTGACGGTGGAAGACGCCGATGGTCTCGTGGCACGGAGCGAAAGGTCGATCGTTGTGTGTTGTGGAAGAGGAGATCTGAACACCGATGACCGGGTCGACCTGCTCGATGTTCTCCTCGCGCTCGCGTGCGCACAAAGCGACGATTCGACGTGCGGGGAAGCCGCCGACGTCGACGACGCCCGCCGCCTTGCCGAGTTCGTCCTGGGTCTATGACCGTCGGATCCTAGCGGCCGCCCCAACGCTCGAATGCGCTCCGTCCTTCCGAACTGTGAAACGCCCACGCGATCAGGGCATCCGCGTCGCGGTGGAAGGTCTCTCCCTGGTCGTCGAGCCACGCGCCCACGGAGTCGACCAGGCGCTTCGTTCGTTCGGGCGTAGGCTCAGCCAACGCCACGTCGGCATCGCGGAGAAGGTCAGGGGGCACGCCAAGCAG
>JAQTVA010000140.1 GCA_028707055.1 Candidatus Bipolaricaulis sp.
GGGATCGGCAGGATTGGGATCGTCGAGAACATGTCAGGGTTCGTCTGCCCGCACTGCGGCGAGCGGATCCACTTGTTCGGAGATGGCAAAGGAGAAGAGGAGAGCCGCCGCCTTGGCGTGGAGTGGTTTGGAGCGGTCCCCCTCGATCCCGACGCGCCGGCGGCGGGAGATGCAGGTCGGCCGCTCGTCCTGAGTCGGCCGGACAGCGCCGTCGCAGAGGCGTTGGTTCGCGTCGCCACCTTGGCAGCCGGCGAGCCAGGCGAGTGACCGGTCGGGGCGCGGAATCGCCCCCAGGATGAACCGTGGCGGCACGCATCGGTGCCGCGCGCATGGCGCTCGAGGATGGGGTCGAAAGGTGCGGCCGGATACGCTGGGGTGACGACCCACGCCTCGCACCACGGTCGGTGTGCAGGCCACGCGCTCATGCGGGGCGGCGCGCACACCGGGCGCAGGCGGAGGGATCACTCCCCCGCCTCCACATCAGCGTCTACGCTCGGAGTCGCTTCTGCCCCCGTGGGCTGAGGACCGTGACGATTCGACAGCAAGTCGGCGCCGGAATGGAATCCGGCCGTGGCGACGGCGGCCGCGACCGGAGGGGTGAACGGAAAGATCCCCTGTGGAATCTCAAACGCCACTCCGAGCCCGATGACGAGGCCCGTCCCCGCCGCCGCGCCGAGGAAGCAGTGGGCGACGTCGCCCTCGACGCCGAGGATGGCTGCGGCGCCGATCACGCCTACGCTTGATCCCACGATGGTGCCCCCGGTGTAGCCGAGGAAGGCGCCCAGAATTGCCCGGGCAAGCGAATCCCAACCCGTAGATCCGGCAGAGAGCGCCCACGACAGCGTGACCGATCCCAGGAACGCTCCCACGTAGCCGCCGGCCGTTCCCGCCAAGAGCTCGATCGGAACGGCGACATCCTCGGGCCACGCCGCAAGCGCGGGCGCGGCCGCAAGGCTCACCAAGACGCACAGGATCATCGCTCTCCGCATAGGCGCCACCTCCAGCCCAGTGTGCACCGGATGACGGCATCCGTGAACTGGGCCTGTTGCACGGAACGGTACATCTCGCGTCGGCTCACTCACACGCCGTCCCCGTCGTTGGTTCCAAGCTGGTACAGGTACTCCTCCACCCCGTCGGCGGGAACCGCCAGAGACGCCGCCTCCTCGACGCAGACTGTGAATCCGCACTTCTCCAGGACCCGGATGGAGGCCGCATTCTGCTTGGCTACATACGCGTAGACCGGCCGTGCTCTCTCCGCATCCAGGAACCGGGAGAGCGCCCGCGTGGCGACGCCCCGGCCCCAGTACTCCTTGCCGATCCAGTAGCCGACCAGCCGTCTGCCGTCCCGCTCCCAGGCGACGACATATCCAGCGACGCGTTCGTCGAGGAGCACGGTCCTTTTCGTCACGGCCGCATCGGCGAGGATCTTCGTCCAATGGGCCAGGAATGCGTCCCAGTCTCTCGGAGGAAAGGCCGCCATCCGGTAGGCGTCCGGATCCTGCTGCTGGACGAACAGGGTGGGAAGATCCTCCAGGATCGTGTCTCGCAGGCGAACGGGGGTCGCGGAGGTGTCTGCAGCGCTGTTCATGCCTGACTTCGCCGCCCGACGGAAGCTCCCGGCTGGCACCGCGCACGAGTGTCGAGGCTCTCTCCGCCGACACTCCCCGTTCTTCCTCCGGCGCTCTCCCGGGGCGACCACCTTGGGCTGGCACCGGCCCTCCGGAGGGCCGGCTCGCGGTCGATCCCGGCGTCCCGCGGAGCGGAGTCGACGAGCCGCCGAGGGCGCACTCCGGCAGCCCGTGGGGCGGATCCGGAATCGTCTACGGCTGGTTTCGCGCGCGGGGTCCCGCCATGGCCCTCCAGGGAGCGAATCGAGAACTCGACACCACGTCCACGGGCAAGACTCGTCACGACTGCGGCGGCGTCCGCAGCAATCCGACTGCGCGTCGCTATCTCTGTAGCCGGCCTACGACAGGGCACGCCCGAAGACAACTCCAAGACCGGCCGCCTGGACAGCCCGCATGGTGAAGCGTTGTTCCGGCACCGTGGCTCCGTTCCGATCCCACGCCCGTCCGAGTCTCCGCTACCTGCGCGCTGCGACAGTGCCCGCCACGGGCAGCAGGGCGATCAGCGAGACCATCACGACGAACGAGACGACCACGACGAACACCGACGTCCGGACAAACGCATCGAAGCCCCGGCGGAATGCCGACCGCTCGTGAGAACTCACAACCATCGACTCCCAACTCCTTTTCTGCCGGAGACGCACGGCGGCTCGAATCCGCGTTCGGTCCAGGCCACCGCGACGCGGCCGTGATTCGCTTTGACGCCCTCCAGGAGCAAGCAGGACACGTCCACCACAGCGGAGGTGCGCCTCTCAGCCACCAGCGAAAGGACCACGCGCAACCAGTATACGCCGCCGGCCCGGACCGAAGCCAACAGCGAGTTTCGCCCTCGGACGATCCGAGGCTGCGGTGGCGCCGTGCGTCAGCGAAGCCGGCGCGGGGACAAGGTAAGGGCTGCAGGAACCCGCGCTGGAGTCGAGCGATTCCCAGGATGCGCACGGGACGAGATCCCTTGCGCCGGCACGTTCCTCAAGTTATCCTTTCATCATCTCTGTAACAAAGGCTACGGTGATCCCCATGGCGGAACGAGTGTCGGCACTGTCCTGTGAACAAGCACTGTCCGTGCTGGCGTACTTGAAGGAAGAGGGCAGTCTGCGCGACGTCGCGTTGTGGAGCCTGGGGATCGGAACGGGCCTCCGCATCGGCGAACTCCTGAAGCTCCGCGCCTGCGATTTCCTCACGATGGGTGATCGGATTGACACGCGCCTGGCGGTCCGGTTCACCAGGACTACGAGAGAGCGCACTGTGCCGCTCATTCCGCTCGTCCATCGAGCGGTGGAAGCCTATGTTCTGCCAGGTTTGCGCCACACGGAGCTCCTCTTCCCCATCACACGCCAACACGCGCACCGTCTTGTCAAGGAGTGGTGCGCGGCGGCCGGCGTCGAGGGGCAATTCGGAACCCAGTCCATGCGAAAGACCTTCGCCGCGATCGCATACGACCACTCCGGAGGCGACGCCGCCCTGACGGCCCGAGTGACCGGACACAGCAATCCGTCTCAGCTCATGACCTACATCGGCTGCACGCCCGCGACGGAAGAGAGCGTTTGGGAAGGCGTCCGCAAGGCTCTCGCCCGTTGCGGGGCCTGAGGTCTTGGCGCCCCCCGCGCTACGGGATCGGACGCTGGGCACGCCGAGGCTATCTGCGCCGCTGGGTCCACGTGTGGGGACCTGCAGTGACCCCGCCGGAGGCTCATCCCACCCCGGACCGACACACAGACGGACTCCGATGAGCCTCAGGCGGGTTCCCAACGGAAGCACGGGCAGCGCGCCCAAAGGATCGCCGAGCCACAGGGCCGAGTCTGCCGGAGTCGCTTCGGCGCGCAGCCTTCGAACTGCCGCTGGAGAGGAACAACGGGCCTCGCGTCTCTGCGCTAGGCCCGTCTCACCCTGCTCTCTCCAAGCCGAGCGAGTCAGGGATGTTGGCTCCGGTCTCGTGCTCGGCGGGTGACGTCCCAGCGTAGCGCCTTCGTCCGTTAGAGCCAAGTTGCAGAACGCCGACGCGACCCAAGAAAGAGGTCAAGCGCAGGATCGACTCAAACCGATGAACCTCATCCTCTGGGAACGACAACCCTCTCGTTGCCTGATGGGGGATGACAGCGTCCGCGCGCAGCGTCTGCGCGGAGACTTGTGCTCGGATGGGAGGATGGCGACTGGCACCATCGTGCTTTGCGCCAGTCGCTACGGAGTTTTCCGGTTGGACGGCTGCAGACTCTGTCCTCGTCGCGAAAGCCCTCACCGCACCGCCCTACGAAACAGCCCAAGACAGCGATTGGGGCGGGAGGATGGCGACTGAAGCGATCGAGCGGCTCTTCACTCGCTACGGAGTTTGCCGGCTGGGCAGCCGCAAACTCTGTCCTCGTCGCGAAAGCCCTCACCACACCGCCCTAAGAAACAGCCCAGGGGCGGGAGGATGGCGACTGAAGCGATCGAGCGGCTCTTCAGTCGCCACGGAGTTTGCTGGTTGGGCGACTGCAAACTCTGTCCTCGTCGCGAAAGCCCTCACCACACCGCCCTAAGAAACAGCCCAGGGATCTGCTCCTTGGGCTATTTCTTAGGGCGGGAGGATTCGAACCTCCGAATGGCGGCTCCAAAGGCCGCTGCCTTTCCGCTTGGCTACGCCCTAGAACGTCACATCCTCGACTGAAACGGCCTCGGCGGCAAGACCTTGCCCGACCACC
>JAQTVA010000141.1 GCA_028707055.1 Candidatus Bipolaricaulis sp.
TCTTCGGCTACTACCTCGCGGTCACCCGGCCTCATCTCGACAAGGTGCCCCCGGAGTACGTCCGGCGGCAGACCCTGGCGAACGCCGAGCGCTTCGTTACGGAGGAACTGCGCGGCATCGAGGGGCGCATCGCGCACACGGAGGAGCGTGCTAAGGCGCTGGAGATCGAGCTATTCGAGCAAGGGGTCGCCGTCCTGCGAGGCGCCATCCCCGAGTTGCAGGCGTGCGCCGAAGTGCTGGCCGAGTTGGACGTTCTCCTCTCCCTCGCCGATATCGCGCACCGGCATCGCTACGTTCGGCCCACGTTCCACGATCGCCACGCCATCGCCATTCGCGCCGGGCGACACCCCGTCGTCGAGCGGATCGAGGAGTTCGTCCCGAACGACCTCGACCTTCCCGAGGGGCGCGATCTCGTCATCCTGACGGGGCCCAACATGGCGGGGAAGTCCGTGTTCCTGCGCCAAACGGCTCTCGTGTGCCTGATGGCGCAGATGGGCTCCTTCGTTCCCGCGGAGAGCGCCGCGCTTCCGATCGTGGATCGGGTGTTCGCCCGGGTGGGGGCCAGCGACATGCTCTCGTCGGGGATCAGCACCTTCATGATGGAAATGCTCGAGGTGGCTGCCATTCTCGAGCGTGCCACGTCGTGCAGCCTCATCATCCTCGACGAAATGGGCCGCGGCACCAGCACCTTCGACGGTGTGTCGATCGCGTGGGCGGTGGCCGAGGAGCTGGCGCGCACGGTGCGCGCGAAGACGCTCTTCGCCACCCACTATCAAGAGCTGACCCGACTCGCCGAGGAGATCCCCAACATCGCGAACTTCCACGTCCTCGTACGGGAGCTCGGAAAGGACGTTGTGTTCTTGCACCGCGTCGAGCCTGGAACGGCGCAGGGGAGCTACGGCGTTCACGTCGCCCGACTCGCCGGGCTGCCGACCCACGTGACCGATGCCGCCGATCGCATCCTCGCAGATCTGCTCTCGGAGGCACCGCTGACCCGCCTGGCGCGGAAGGATCCGCCCGTCGAACCCCTCCCGCTGTTCGGCGTCGAGGATCACCCGGCCCTTCAAGCGTTGCGGAAGCTCGACACCGACAAGATGACGCCGCTCGAGGCCCTCCAGCGGCTGGCCGATCTGAAGCGGCAAGCGAGCGGACGGCAGGGCGCGGCGACGAGGAAGGAATGAGCGGGCGCGAAGAACGTGCCCACATCCCGGTCCTCGTGGGCGATGTCGTCCGGCTGGTGTCTCCGCGTCCGAACGCGATCGTCGTCGATGGCACCGTCGGACTCGGAGGACACGCCGAGGCCTTCCTCGAGGCGGAACCCACTGTCTGCGTCGTGGGAATCGACCGCGATGAGGCCGCGCTCGAGCGCGCCCGCGGAAGGCTCTCCCGGTTCGGGAGCCGCGCCCTCCTCGTGCATGGTGAGTACGCCGACGTCGGGGCGCTTCTCGATCGCCACGGCATCGGACCGATCGACGGGTTTCTCCTCGACCTCGGCGTGTCATCGCTGCAACTCGACGATGAGGCTCGCGGGTTCAGCTTCCGGGGCGACGGACCCCTCGACATGCGCATGGACCGCTCGTGCGGTGTCTCCGCGGCAGAGTGGCTGGCCGTCGTGGACCCGGCGAGGCTCGAACGCGTGTTGCGCGAGTACGGAGAGGAGCGATACGCGTGGCGGATCGCCCAGGCGATCGTCCGCGAGAGGAGTCTCCGCCCCATCGAGACCACGGCCCACCTGCGCGCCCTAGTGCACCGGGCGGCTCCGAGCGCGTACTTCGCTCAGCGGATCGACCCGGCGACGCGGACGTTCCAGGCCGTCCGCATCGCGATCAACGGAGAGCTCGATCAGCTCACCGTCGGGCTGGAGCGTGGGTTCGCACGCCTCTCCCGGGGCGGCGTCCTCGCCGTGATCAGCTTCCACTCCCTGGAGGATCGCATCGTCAAAGGGTACGTGCGCGAGAGGGCCGCGGCGTGCGTGTGTCCTCCCGACTTCCCGACGTGTGTCTGCGGCAAGCGGGTGGAAGCGGAAATCCTGACCCCAAAGCCGATCACGCCCTCGGACGAAGAGGTGGCCGCCAACCCGCGGGCCCGCAGCGCCAAGCTCCGCGCGTGCCGCAAAGTCGTCGACTTCGAGCCGTAGAACGACACGTGTCCCCGTGCGGTCGACCTCCCTCCCGTATCCTTCGAGGGCGATGTCGCGCCGAAAGAGGACCTGGACGCCCGCGCCGGCCATTCTGCCGGTGCGGCGAAGAAGACGTACCGGAGCCCGATTCCGGTTCTCGATCTTTCGACCGCGTCGAGGGGAAAGCTGGACCCCCTCAGCGGCCGCGGAGGCCAGGACGCGGAGCCGGCGCGGCCGGAGGGGCCTACCCCTTGCGATCTTCCGCTCACGCCGAGGAGTTTCGTGGGCTCCCGCGCGGGGCGCGAAGACCGCAAGGCATAGGAGCTGGCGCCTGAAAGACCTTCGTCTGCCGATCCCCGGGGAAATGGCGGCCGCCCTGGCGCTCGCCGTGCTCGCAGTAGGCCTATCCTTCCTCTACATCCACCAGGGCACCATGCTTCGAGTTCTTACGGCCGATCGCGAGTCGTTGCGGGAGAACCTGACCGAGTTGGAGGAGATCAACCACACGCTGAGACTCGAAATTGCAGAAGCCTTCTCGCTTCCGCGGATCGCGAAGTACGCAACCGAGCATCTGGGGATGATTACCCCGACCACGACACGCTATGTACGGGTTCCGCCGAGCAGCGAATAGCGACGGGGAGACCCGACGCCGAGGGCGTCTCCTCGCAGGCATCCTGATGGTCGGATGCGCCGTGATCGTGTTGCGCTTGGTCGAGCTCCAGATCATCGAGCATGGCAGCTGGGTGCGGGCCGCGGCGGCGATGCAGGAGAAGGTCGTCGACGTCTGGCCGCGGCGTGGCGCCATCTACGACCGTGACGGCGCCGTGCTCGCATTCGACGTCAAGGCCGTGGCGATCGCGGTCGACAGCTACAACATGACTCGACCGGTCGAGCTGGTCGAGATCCTGACAAGAGAGCTGCGGATGTCGGTGGCGGAGATCTCCGAGCGTGTCTACCGCGCCAGCTACTTCACGTGGATCGATCGTCAGGTCGACCTCGAAACCGCCCGGCGCATCGAGACGCAGGCCGACGAGGCGGGAGCCTACGGGCTGATCTTCCTGGACGCGTGGAAGCGCTTCTACCCTCAAGGCCGGCTTGCGTCGAACGTGCTGGGATTCGTCGGCGCGGACGGTGAAGGGCTTGAGGGGCTCGAGCTCACGCACGATGAGGTGCTGAGGGGGACGCCGACGCGGGTTCGCATCGTGGCCGGCGCGGACGGAAGGACCTACTCCTCCGACGTGATCGAGGAGGGGAGGCCGGGGCGCGACCTCCACCTGACGCTGGACGCTGGACTTCAGTTCGTCTGCGAAGACGAGATCGAGAAGAGCGTCGGGCGGCTCCAGGCGGCCTCGGGGATGATCGTCGTCCTGGAGCCCAAGACTGGCGAGATCCTCGCCATGGCGCAGGACAAGGGGTACAACCTGAATCGGTTCTGGGTCTCGACGCCCGCACAGCGCCGCAACCTCGCGCTGACGTTCATGTTCGAACCGGGCTCGGTGTTCAAGGTGTTCAGCGGCCTGGCTGCGCTCGAGGCCGGCACCGTCGCTCCCGGAGACTGGTTCAACGGCAACGACGGAATCCAGATCGGCGGTCACACCATCCACAACGCCGACAACTGGTCGTACGGAACGATCACCTTCGCGCAGGTCATCGCCGATTCGGTGAACACGGCGATGGTCCGGGTCGGCCTGGACCTCGGGAAGGAGCGGCTCCACAAGGCCCTCGTCTCGTTCGGCTTCGGAGCGGCAACCGGCGTTGAACTGCCCGGCGAGGCGAAGGGGATCCTTCGCGATGCGAAGCAGTGGAGCGACCTCGATCTCGCCTGCACGTCTTACGGCCAATCGATCGCCGTGACCGCGATCCAGTTGGCGCGGGGCCTCGCGATCGTGGCGAACGGGGGCGTCCTTGTGGCTCCTCACGTTCTCCTGCCTGACGGGGGGAACGCACGACAGGCGAAGGCCGCCGATTCGCGGGCCGTTCTCTCGGAACGGACTTGCGCGACGATGAAGGATCTGATGGTCGGAGTCGTCAAGCACGGGACGGGGACGTACGCTGCGGTGGAGGGGTTCTCCGTCGCCGGGAAGACCGGTACGGCGCAGAAGGCCGTCGCCGGCAAGGGGTACGCTTCCGGGAAGTACACCTCTCTGTTCGGGGGGTTCCTTCCTGCGGAGGATCCCGCGT
>JAQTVA010000142.1 GCA_028707055.1 Candidatus Bipolaricaulis sp.
ATCGCCGAGCTGGTCACCGATCGCGCGAAGCGCCTCGTCGAGCTGGGTCACGATGTCGTGATCCTCATGGATTCGATCACGCGGCTGGCGCGCGCGTACAACCTCTCGATCCCCGCATCCGGGAAGCTCCTGTCGGGCGGAATGGACCCGACGGCGCTCTACAAGCCGAAGGAGTTCTTCGGAGCGGCGCGCAACATCGAGGAAGGGGGAAGCCTCACGATCATTGCGACCGCCCTCGTCGACACCGGCAGCAAGCTCGACCAGGTGGTGTTCGAGGAGTTCAAAGGGACGGGGAACATGGAGCTCGTTCTGAATCGGGATCTCCAGAACCGCCGAATCTTCCCGGCGATCGACATCGAGCAGAGCGGGACGCGCAAAGAAGAGCTGCTTCTCGGCGAGAAGGAATTGAAGCGCGTGTGGATTCTCCGTAAGATGATCAGCGAGTTGAACGACCTGCAGGCAGCGATGCAGTTCATCAAGGCGAAGATGGAGGCGACGAGGGACAACGAGCAGTTCCTCGAGCTGATGAAGGGTGACTAGCCGGCGCAGGTACGGATCCGCATCCGCGAGACCGATCCGCAAGGATCGGGTTCTGATTGCCCTTCTCGTCCTCGCCGCGTGCATCGTCATCCCCCTGATTCTCGTGCGTTCCGGAGGCCGGCGCGCACCGGAAGGGGACCTCGCCGTCTTCTCGGAGAATCCAAGCGATCAAGCGGCCGCCGCGATCGCGACCCCGGCGCCCACCAGCGTCGACTCGGCGGTCAGCCAGATTCTCTCCCCGAGCACGCCTTCGGGGACCAAGCCGGCAGCCAGCGCGCCGCCCCCCGCGACGCCGGCCGCTCCCTCAGCGAGCGCTACGTCGCCGTCGTCCGGCGGCAAGACCGCAACATCCGCCACCTCCGCCGGCTCGATCGTTTCCCACACCGTGAAGTCGAAGGAAACGGTGTCCAGCGTGGCCAAACTCCTCGGAGTGAGCGAGCGCATGCTGCGCGCGAGCAATCGCCTCTATGAGACCCAGGCCCTGCAGGCGGGGCAGGTGGTGTACGCGTCGCGGGCGGGGGTCATCCACACGATCAAGGCGGGGCAGACGCTGACCGACATCTCTCTCACGTACTCGGTGCCCGTCAAGGACCTGGCTTCGGCGAACGGGCTGACCACCTCGTCGACGATCTACGCGGGGAGCCGGATCGTGATCCCCGGTGGGACGTCGGCGCTCTGGGATGCGGTGAACGCGCTGTCCGACGGCGCGCCGTCGGACTACCTCTGGCCCGTGGACGCGGACGTCGTGTCGACGTTCGGGTGGCGTGTCCATGAGGTCCTCAAGACTCGACAACACCACGACGGGATCGACCTCAACGTCCCCGAAGGAACCGTCGTGCGGGCGTCTGCAGGGGGGAAGGTGTACTACTACGGCGAGCAGCCGGGGTACGGGAACGTCTTGATCCTCGAGCACGCCAAGGAGTGGTACTCGCTCTACGGTCACCTGAGCAGTTCTTTGGTGTACGTCGGCCAGTACATCGAGGCGGGGCAGCGCGTCGCGCTGTCGGGGAACACGGGGGTTTCTTCAGGGCCTCACCTGCACTTCGAGCTCCGGAACGGCGAGTTCCCGGTGGACCCGCTGCGGTACCTTCCGTAGCCGGTCGCGGGACGGAAGGGCGTGGCCGGAGCGGTGCGCTACGTCCTCCCGGTCGCAGTCGGGCGGCATCGCGGCACGGAGGACAACCCGGTACTCTCGGCAGACCGGGTAGGTGATTGTGATTGGACGCGCTGATCATTGAAGGGGGGCGCCGCCTGTCGGGGCACATCGCCATCGAAGGCGCAAAGAACTCAGCGCTTCCCGCGTGCGTTGCCGCTCTGCTCACCGACGAACCGATCCTGCTGCGGCGGGTGCCGCAGCTCCGTGACGTGAGCACGATCCTCTACACGCTGGGCGCACTCGGGAAGCGCGTTGTGAGAAATGAGACCAGCGTCGTCATCTCGGGGGACGGTCCGTTGTCGGGAGAAGCCAATCCGTATTCGGTACGCAAGATGCGCGCCTCGTTCCTCGTTCTTGGACCGCTCGTCGCACGTCTCGGACGGGCGCGAGTTCCACTCCCGGGAGGGTGCGCGATCGGAGCCCGCCCGGTGGACCTTCACTTGAAGGGGTTGGAGGCGCTCGGTGCGCGAATCGAAGAGCACGACGGCGTTGTGGACGTGGTGGCGGACCGGCTGCGGGGCGCTCGCATCGAGCTTGCCTTTCCGTCGGTCGGGGCCACCGAGCACCTGGCGATGACCGCCACGCTCGCCGAGGGTGTGACGGAGATCGTGAACGCTGCCATCGAGCCGGAGGTGTTGGATTTGGTCGACCTCCTGCGTCGAATGGGCGCGGAGATCGACGTCGAGGGACGGACGCTCCGTGTCGCGGCGTCGCGACTGGGCGCCGCCGAGCACACCCTGATCCCGGACCGCATGGAGGCGGGGACAATGCTCCTGGCGGCCGCGATCTCTCGCGGCGAGGCCACGGCGGACGACGTCGTCCCGGAGGACCTGCGCCCGCTCTCTGACGCGCTGCGGCGGGTAGGCGTCGATGTCTGCGAAGACGGACGGAGCGTCACGGTCTCGGCCCGCGGGACGCTCCGGGGAGCGGCCGTCGAGACGGCGCCGCACCCGGGATTCCCGACCGACCTTCATCCCCCGATGGCGGCGCTGCTCACCCTCGCCGCCGGAACCAGCCGGATCACGGAGACCGTGTTTGAGAGCCGTTTCACGTACGTCGATCCGTTGAGGACGATGGGCGCGCAGATCTCGGTGGACGGGAGGGCCGCGGCGATCAGTGGAGTGGAGCGGCTCCAGGCGAGGATGGTCGAGGCCCCGGACATCCGTGCCGGCGCCGCCCTGGTCCTCGCAGCGCTCGCCGCGGATGGGGCGACAACGCTCCGAGGGCTTGAGCACATCGACCGGGGCTACGAGCGTCTGACGGAGAAGCTGCAGCTTCTGGGAGCGCACATTGAACGGCAGAACGCCTGACGTGGAGAGACTTCCGTTGGTCGAGGACCGCCTCGGTGAACGAGCGCGGGTCTATGGGAACGAGCGTGCCGTGCTTGTCGGCATCGATCGCGGCCACGCCGGTGAGGACCTTCTCGACGAACTCCAATCCCTGGCCGATACGGCCGGGATCGTCACCCTGGCCACCGTGACGCAGAAGCGGGAACGCCCCGATCCGGCGACCTTCATCGGCAAAGGGAAGCTCGAGGAGGTCCGGGCGGCGTGCGACGAGCTCGGCGCCGACGCCGTGATCTTCAACGACGAACTCCACGCGGGACAAACCCGCAACCTCGAGGACGCCCTCGGCCGGAAGGTCATCGACCGCACGCAACTCATCATGGACATCTTCGCGCAACGCGCCACCTCGAAAGAGGCGAAGCTGCAGGTCGAGCTTGCCCAGTTGCGCTACCGACTCCCTCGGCTGCGCGGGTGGGGTGCGGCGCTGACGCGGACGGGAGGCGGTATCGGAACCCGCGGCCCGGGCGAGACCAAACTCGAGATCGATCGCGACAAGATCACGCGACGGATCCACGCGCTCGAGAAGCGTCTGCGAACGGCGGCCGACGAGCGCGCTGTCCGTCGCAAGCTGCGAGGCAAGAGCGACCTACCCCAGGTGGCGCTTGTGGGGTACACGAACAGCGGCAAGTCGACGCTCCTCAACCGGCTGACGAACGCGGACGGCTTCGTCGAGGACAAGCTCTTCGCGACGCTCGACACCATGGTCCGACGAGGCCCGCTCCCGGAAGGGCGGGAGGCGCTGTTCGTCGACACGGTCGGCTTCATCCGAGACCTCCCCCACCATCTCGTCCCAGCCTTCGCGGCGACGCTCGAGGCCGTCCGCTACGCTGACCTCGTCGTGCACATCGTCGATATCGCTCGGCTGTCGTGGAACGAGGACTATCGCGCCGTGCTGGACACCCTGGAGCGAGAGGTCTTTCGTGACGGCGACGTGAGGCCGCCCGTGCTGAACGCTCTCAACAAGATCGATCTCTGCCTCGACGGCGCCGAGCGGGAGCTCTCCGGCGTGCGGATCTCGGCACGCGACGGCACCCACATCGACGCGCTGCTCGCGGCGATCGGCGAGGCTCTCCGCCCGGCGGATCGGGAGATCGAACTCGTCGTCCCGTACGCGGTGCTGGGGCGGTTTGGCGGCCTGCGCGACCCGCGCCGCGTCCGGTCCCTCGAGTACACCGCCGAGGGAGTGCGCGTTCGCGTCCTC
>JAQTVA010000143.1 GCA_028707055.1 Candidatus Bipolaricaulis sp.
GGAACCGGGACGGGAGGCGAGCGTGGGATCGAGATCGGCGGTGTCAAGTCTGTGCGCGGCGATGCTCGTGCTCGTGGCGATGAGCGGCCTTGCGAACGCTCCAGCAGTGGCGTTGATGGATTCGTATCAGCACACGGCGTCTTACCTCCCCGGCGCGAACGAGGCCGACGCGAGCTGGTGCTTCGATCTCGACGGGCGCCCTTCCTTCGTCACGATCACCCCGGAGGGCGTACACGTCTCGGGCGCTGTCACCGGCCAGGCTGTCGTGCAGAAGGGGATGTCGTTCTGCGGCAGCTCGATCGGCTCGCAGGGGCGCCTCGAGTGCGCGGTGGTCGTCGAGATGCGGTCGCGTGAGACCGCTTTCGTCCTCGAGGTCTACTCGCTCGACTATGGATGCTCGATGGGGCAGGTGCGCTGCGACCCAGACGCGTTCCGGCTTACGGTTCAGCTTCACCGCTGCCCGACGCCCAACGTCTACCCCGCGTCAAACGCCAGGAGTTGGTCGGTGCCGAGCCGCGACGGCACGGGGACGTACACCCTGCGCATCGTCTTCGATGGGACGAGCAAGACGATCACGGGGTACCTTGCGGACCGCATCATCGGCCGGGCCGCTCTCACCTGGGTCTCCGGGCCTGTCTCCGTCCGTCTCTTTGCGGAGGGCGGGCGACGGAACAGCGGCGCTGTGGACGCTCTGATCAAGGAAGTCCACGTCGGCTGGGACGACCCTTCACAGCCGTAGCCCACGGGCTCCGGCGAGCCGGACAGGCTTCCGCCGCCCAGCGCTTCTGCCGGTTCTCGTTCGCTCAGACCTCGCCGTCTCGCGGCACTTCGCGGAAGCGCACGTCGGCTCTCGCGATGCGCTCGTACATGCGGATCAGGCGGAGGTGCGGAATCCGGTTCATAAGGTGCAGCGACAACGCTTCCCACAACGCGACCCATGCAGCGATCGTCAAGCCTTGCCCGATCACGCTCCCGAGGACGGAGCCGCGCACGAGGGGACGGCTGTTGACGATCACGGAGGCGGTGAGGATGGCCGTTCCAACCACGAACAGGAGCAGCGAGGCGCGCGTCAGGCGCCGCAGCTCGCGGCCTTCAAGCTCCCGCAGGTAGAGGAAGTAGTTGTGAAGGCTCGTCTCGACCCTCGACACCGCGGAGTCATCGACCGCTTCGGCAAGGCTCACTTGGATCAAGAACTCCTCTCTCCCGATCTCGCGGACGGAGTCGCAGATGTAGTCAACCAGCTCTTCATCGAGCTCTTTCTTCATGTACGGGGCGTGCTTGTCGAAGTCGTGATACAGGTCGGCGATGCGCCCCGCGGCGATGTCGATGATGACCTTGCCGTCGTCCGTGCGTGAGTAGCGCTCGAGGATTCGCTTCCTCATCCTGGGCTCCCTCCGCCGACGTATGTCCTGCTGTGCGTGGGCGGCTCGTTCCGCGGTTGCGACGAGACTCTGTTCTCCGTCGCGTCCTTGGTGGGACACTTCTTGGCTTCTCGGCCGCCGCCTACTCGCTGTCTTTCAGCTTCTCGTCGACGAGGTCAAGGACGATCGAACGGAACGTCACATCGAACCAGCTCTTGAACGTCTCGAGGTCGCGGACTTTGGGCCACTGGGCTTCCTCCGTCGTCCACGCGGCGAGCTCCTCTTCGAAGAGGATGTCGAAGCACAGGGCAAGAAGGTCGTCGGGGCTTTGATCGTCCTCGAGCTCGGGAAGGAGATAGGCGAGCCCGTCCTCGTTCACTTCGGCGAGCGTCAGCTCCGCTGGCTCGGGGAGGGACGTGAGCCAGTCGTGAAACGGCTTCTTCGCGGTCACAATCGCAACGCTTCGGTTCAGCATGGTGTCTCCTTGGGAAACGAGTTCGCTGTGCGCAGTGCGCGGTTCCCAGACACGACGCGTCGTAGCCTTGCGGAGCGCGCGGTTCGTACTGCGGCGATTGTAGCGGAAGTCGAGCACTGGGGTGCACAGCTCGGCGCACGCAGTTCACAACCGTGCGCCGGATCCGGTGCGATCCGCGCGACAGCATCGTAGCAACTGCGAACTGCGAACTGCGAACTGCGAACTGCGAACTGGTTCTAGAGAAGAGCACGGGCGCCCCGGTTCGCGAGCCTGAGTCCCGACCTATCCCCTCAGACAGCGACTCTTATACCACCCGCTTGGGCCCGATCCGTCCTCAGATCTCTTGTCCCGGGGCGCCGGTGGAATCCGAACGCACTCTAGCACGTTGGTAAATGGATGTCAAGTCTTAGCTATTTTTGGTGATCTGTATCGCGCCTAGATGTCCGATTACAAGCGGTTGCCTGTCTATGCTGACCTTTGTCGCTCTTTGTATAGTGACAACCGGATCATGCCGAAGAAGTACTACCGCATCGTGTCGAAGGGTGACGCTGTCCGGCGCGCACGCATCGTGGCCGGGCTGACGTCGGCCGCATGCGCCGATGCCGTCGGCGTTTCCCGGCCGATGCTCTCCTCGATCGAGAACGGCGCCGGTACGAGCGTGACGACGGCCCACAAGATCGCCGAAGTCGTCGGGAAGGCGTTCGAGGAGATGTTTGAGATCGTGGATGCGCGGCCCGCGTCACCGCGCCGAAGGTAGCTCCGCGGACGCGCGGCAGGTCGCTTGTGGCACGTAGCCTGTGGGAAGGCAGTGCGCAGTGCGCAGTTCGCGGTGCGCGGCGCGAAGCGCCCGGGGTCCATGGTCCGGGGCCGAGTGCGTGCTCGTTGGGTTCGTTGGGGGAGCGAGGGACGGCGTGCGCGGTGCGCAGTGCGCGGTGCGCGGTTCGCAGTTGGAGCCTGTTCTTCGGGTTCTTTGGGGAACGAGGAACCCCATGTGCGGTTCGCGGCCCCGCCTGTGATGCACAATACGCAGCGGCCTAGACCGCTGGCGGTTCGTCGAGGTCGAGGTGGTCGACGAAGCGGTCGACGAGCGCGTCAAGAAAGGCCTTGAACTCCGCTGGCGTGGCGGTGACGGAGTACTTGCCCGCGTCGATCTCGCGGCGAAGAGAGGCCAGGCGGGGGCTCTCGACACCCGCCCCCTCGAGGATCGCAATCAGCCGGCTCGCGGCGTCGACCAAACGGAACGGGCCGTACAAGGGAGTCTCGTCCATGAGGTTGCGGGCACTCGACGTCATGTACCCGATCAGGTCGAAGATCTTGGCCTCGAGTTCCCGCTTATCCACCGTACACCTCCCAATGGACGATGCCTTCCCTGTTGCGGGGCGGCGCCTTCGGGGTCTCGTCGGGCGTCCCTACGCTGACGAGGAGCACGGGCTCGACGTCCGCGGGGAGCTTGAGCAGGCGGGCGACGGCCCTGTGGGTGAACGAAGCGACGGTGCAGGTGCCGAGGCCCTCGGCGTACGCGGCCAGGAGTAGGTTCTGCGCCGCCATCGCCGCGTCGCACGGCGCCAGCAGCGTCTCTCCGAGGGTGCTCCCTTTCGCTCGCGCGTCGGCGAGATCCTGGCAGACGGAGACAACGGCCCCCGGGTCGCCGAGGAGGCCGGGACTGACGGTCTTGAGCTTGGCGATCCTCGCCGGCTCGGTCACGATGACGAACCGCCAGGTCTGAGCGTTCCCGCCCGACGGCGCCCACGTCGCGGCTTCGATGATTCGCTCGAGAACGGCTCGCTCGATGGGCAGCGACTTGAACCGCCGCACGCTTCTCCTCCCACGGATTGCGGTATCCAGGTCCATGTTCTACCTCGCTTTCGGTTCAGTATAGCGGTCGGGTTCGCAGTTCGCGGTGCGAGGGCGGAACCCGTTCGTTGAGTTCATTGAGTTCGTTGGGTTCGTTGAGGGAGCGAGGAACGGCGTGCGCGGTGCGAGGTGCGGGGCATGGTCCGGGGTCGAATACGTGTTCGTTGGGGGCGAGTAACTGCGTTCGCAGTTCGCGGTGCGAGGTGCGAGGCCGGAACCCCGTTCGTTGGGTTCGTTGGGTTCATTGGGTCTGTTGAGGGAGTGAGGAACGGCGTGCGCGGTGCGCAGTGCACGGCGCGAAGCCTCCGTAGTCCGGGGTCCATGGTCCGGGTCAGAACCCGTTCGTTGGGCCCGAAAGGCCAGTCTCCTTGATCGAGATCGCGTTCGCGCCCGGCCAACCCAACGAACCCAATGAACTCTAATGAATGGTTCTATGAACGGCGCACCGCGCGCCACGCGCTCCCGCCGCTTGACCGCCCTCAGGTCCGGCTGTAGTCTCGGCAGACCATGTCGGCGAAAGCGGGGAGAGATGGGTAGGAGAACGCGTGGAGC
>JAQTVA010000014.1 GCA_028707055.1 Candidatus Bipolaricaulis sp.
TCGAAGTAAGACACCGTCATCCCGAGGCCGAGCCCCTTCTGTCCCACGAGCTGGCCGATCTTCCCGAACCCGACCAGCCCCAACCGCCTTCCGCGCAACTCGATCCCCTTCAGGACCCGTCTCCCGTTCCAGTTCTGGGATCGGACACACTCGACGCCCTGCGGAATGTGGCGCGCCGCGGAGAAGACGAGGCCGATCGCGAACTCGGCCACTGCGTTGATGCAGTAGTCGGGCAGGTTCGCGACGTAGATTCCGAGCTCTGTCGCGGCCTGCAGGTCGACGTAGTCGACTCCGATGCTGCAGGCCATGACTCCTCTCAACCTCTTCGCTCCCGCCAGCACCGGGCGCGTCACCTGGATGTCGACGTCCGCGATGAGAACGTCCGCGTCGGCGACCGCCTCCGAAAGCTCTTTCTCCGTCGCACACGAAGGGTTCCGCACCTCGGCGACGTCCGAGAAGATCCGCCGCTCGCGATCGGCGTTGCCATACGGCTTGAGGAGCACCGGTTTGTTCGCTGCCATCATTCCCTTCCTTCCCTAGGTCTTCGCCGTCCGGGGGTCGACCAGGTCCCGGATTCCGTCGCCGATCAGGTTGAAGCCCAGGCAGGCCACGAGGATGGCGAGCCCGGGAAACGTCGTGTACCACCAGGAGTAGAGGATGTACGACCTGGACTGGCTGATCATCGCGCCCCACTCGGGGCTGGGCGGCTGGGCGCCCAGACCGATGAAGCCGAGGGCCGCCGCGTACATGATCGTCGTTCCCACATCCAGCGTTCCTTTGATCAGGACCGGCTCGAAGCAGTTCGGAAGGAGATGTCGAACGAGGATCCTCAGCCGGCCGACCCCGAGCGCCCGGGCGCTCTCCACGTACTCGCTGCCCATCGCCTGCAAGACCTGCCCGCGCATCATGCGCGCGTACCGCGGGACCCACACGATGCTCAGGGCAATCATCGTGTTGATGAGGCTGGGCCCGAGCGCCGCGGCGAGCGCCATGGCGAGGATCATGTACGGAAACGCGATCAGGACATCGACAACCCGCATCACGACCTGGTCCAGCGCCCCGCCGTAGAAGCCGGCCACGGCCCCGACGAAACTCCCGACCGCCGCCGCGAGGAATACCACAATGAACCCGGTGATCACGGAGACCCGGCTGCCGTGGATGACGCGGCTGAGCAGATCTCGTCCAAGCGGGTCTGTTCCGAACCAGTGCTCCTTCGAGGGGGCCTCCAAGCGGTGGACCAGGTTGCTCTTCAGCGGATCGTAGGGCGAGAGCTGCTTCGGAAAGGCGGCCATGACGAGGATCCCGACCACGATCAGGATCCCGACCACGAGCAGCGGCTTCCGCCCGATCCGTCGGAGCTGCCGCCTCCATCCCGCCATTCCGGCCTTCGTCATCGAACCGTCACCCCGCCCCACCACTCACTCGGCTGTAGCTGATGCGCGGATCCACCCAGGCGTACATCACGTCGACCACGAGGTTCATCAAGGCGTAGAGGGTCGTCGCAATGATCGCGAACGCGACGATCGCCTTGTAGTCCAGAGCCATGATCGAATCCACCGCGTACCGCCCCATTCCGGGCCAAGAGAACACCACTTCGGTCACCACCGCCCCCCCGAGCAGGGTCCCCGCGACCTCTCCGACCATCGTCAGGATCGGAATCCAAGCGTTCCGGAGGATGTAGCGGCTCACGACCTTCGACTCCTTGAGCCCCTTCGCTTTCCCCGCCTTGACGTAGTCCAGCCCAACGATCCCGAGCATGCTGGCACGCGTGATCCGCGCCACCCGCGCGATCTGGGCAAAGGCGAGCACGAATCCCGGCATGAGGAGGTGCAGGGCGCTGCTACCCAGCGCCGTCCAGTTCCCCGTCACGAGGCCGTCGATCAAGTACAGCCCCGTGATCGCGCGGGGAGGCGGCACGTCGATGCCGATCCTGCCCCCTCCAGGCAGCCAACCCAGCCGCAAGTGGAAGAGGATGATGAGGAGCAGGCCCAGCCAGAAGACGGGCGTCGCGACACCCAACAGAGACGCCACCCTCGTCGAGTGATCCACGAGCGTGTTCGGCCGCACGGCCGACAAGACTCCCGCCAGGACCCCGACCACCACGGACAGGAAGAGCGCGAAGATCGTGAGCTCGACCGTCGCCGGCAGGTAGGCGCCGATGTCGGCAATGACCGGGCGTCCCGTCACCAGGGACACGCCAAGGTCGCCGCGCACGAGGTTCCCGAGGTACGTCAAGCACTGGATGTACACCGGCTTGTCGAGCCCCCACTCCTGTCTCAGCTCTTCGTAGATGCGCGGATCCGCTTCCGGTCCTGCCAGAAGCAGCACCGGATCTCCGGGGGCCAGGTGCATGATGCCGAACACAAGAAGCACGCCCGCAAGGAGCGTGGGGATCAGGAGGAGCAGCCGCCGCACGATGTAGGCCGTCACCGTCGATCCTTCTTTTCCAGAACCCAGAGGAGGGCTGGGGCGGTTCCCCAAGGGCAATGCACGCCCCAGCTCTCAGTGCCCGTCACTCCCAACATGTCTTCTCCCACAGTCGATCCACGGGCTGATACGGGCCTCCTCCGCGTGGGAGGAGGCCCCGACTCCTCCCCTAGGTGTGCAACGTCTTCTCAGTCCTTGCTGACGAAGTAGAAGCACGAGCGCCGCAGCGTGTCGTAGATGAACCCGCGCACGTTGTCGCGCATTGCGAACGGAACCGGGATCTGGTAAAGCGGAACGCTCACCGCCGCCGCCATCCCGACGTCATCGAGGAAGGCGTAGAGGTGTTGGCGCATGGCCGGATCCCAGATCGTCATCCCGTACTCCACCAGCTCCGCAACGAACGGAGGCGCAGCCTCCCATCGCATGCTGTACTGCCCGACGGCGGCCGGATGCGGAGGCGCGATGTACTTGTCGAAGATCTGTGACGGATCGCCCGTTCCCGACGTGAATGTCATCAGGGACAGGTCGAAGTCCGCGTTCAGCTGCTTCTCGAGCTGCGCGGAGTACGCGAGCGACTGGAGGGTCAGCTTGATGCCGATCTCGGCGAGGTACTCCTGAATCAGCACGGCCTCCAGGTCGAACTCGGCACGCCGCTCGGTCGCCCAGATCAGGGTTGCGCTGAAGCCGTTCGGATACCCGGCCTCCGCCATCAACCGCTTCGCCAGCGCGACGTCGTACATCGGGCGGGCGCGCGTCGGGTCATGGCCGATCATCCCCTGCGTCGCGAGGCCGTACATCGGAAGGACGTGGCCCTTCTCGACCTCGTTGATGATCGCGTCGATGTCGATCGCGTGGCTGATCGCCTGACGCACCTTCTCGTTGTTGAACGGCGCTTTGCCCCCGTTGAAGTGGAGCGACGCGAAGTTCTGGAGCGGGAAGTACTCGACTTTGATTCCCGGCACCGTTGCGAGCTGCCCGAGGAGGTCGACCGGTAACTGCTCCACGATGTCGACTTCACCGCTCTGGAGCAGAATCGCGCGCGTCGTCGCGTCCGGGACGATCCGCATGACGAGCCGATCCACCTTGGCCGCAGACTTCACGCCCTCGACGCCGCCCCAGTACTTGGGGTTCTTCACAAGGACCAGACGTTCTCCCGGAACGAACTCGGAGAACTGGAACGGTCCTGTCCCGCACTCGTTGCTGCTGAAGTACTCGGCCGCCCAAGGATCGGCCGACGTCGCGTGCTGCTGTACCGCGGTCGGGGAGATGATCCCATAGCAGGCGTACACAACCTCCGTCAGGAACAGCGGGAAAGGCTTGGAGAGCTTGAACCGCACCGTCAGGTTGTCGACAACCTCGATCGTCGAGTCCTTGCCCAGGAACCGCCACTGCGCCACCGTATGGTTGCCGATCCCCACGATGCGGTCGAAGCTGAACTTCACTGCGGCCGCGTTCAAGGGCGTTCCGTCGTGGAAGACGATCCCTGACCTCAGTCGGAACGTCCACTCCGTGTAGTCCTCCGACGCCTCCCACCGCTCCGCGAGAAGTGGGTACAGCGTTCCGTTGTCGTCCGAGAACACGAGCGTGTCATAGACGAGGTTCAAGTTCTGGTATCGCCCCGAGTTCCCTCCCTGGTGAGGATCCAGGAACTTGGTCCCGAGCGACGGCCGCGCGTACACGAGATCCGTCGCGTAGGCCGACGCCACGAACGCGAGCGCCGTCGTGACGCTCAAGAGGAGCACCAGGGCCATCCTTGCACTTCGCTTCATGAGCTTGTCCTCCTTCCCATCCCTCTGCTGTCCTGCCCTGCCGTGATTTGGTTCTGCTGCGACATTAACTCACCGTCGGCTCTCCGAGACCGCACCACCTCCCGTCCCGTTACTCCTTGACCAGTCTGATGTCGGCCTTCTCCGTGCCACGCAACCAGACCCGATTGCCGACCTCTTCCAACGCCTTCAGATCCTTCGTGACCTGCCCGAACAGGTTGAAGTTGAACCGGTTCGTGATCTTGGGACCGTAGTAGATGCAGATCGCTCGCCAGTTGGGCATGACGTTGAACGCGACGCCTCCCTGAGCCGGCAGGACGTTGTTCTCCTCCGGGACGTCCATCGACATCACCTGGACGTACACCTCGTCTCCCGACGACTTGGCGTGCCGAACCTCCAGGCCCACCAAGGGCAGCGCTTTGAGGAGGGCGGCGCACGTCTTGGGCGCCTCCTTCTCTTGGAGTTCGACGATGAACTTGCCTCCGCGCTCGAACGAGATCTCTACCTTCTTCATCTGAGGAATCCCCCTTCACAACTTCGAGATGGGCGTTGCGAGAACTCCGTAGGTCTCCGGACGGCGCTCCAGGGGGATGTGCTTGCGCCGCGAGGCGCGCACGCCCTGCACCCTCGCCGGATCGACGAAGGCGTAGGCCATCCCTTCCGAGAAGCTCGGCGCCCTGGCAATGATCTCTCCGCAGAACCCGATCGCACTGCCGCCGGGGTAGAAGAGGTCGGCCCGAGGCTCGCCGTAGAACGCCTCAGGATGGCACGGTACATCCTTCGCCCATCCGACCCCGCAGGCCGCCGCCACGTACGCGTGCGTAAAGCCCGAGTAGCAGGCCACTTCGGTCCCGACGCCCGGGAAGCGGGCGCTGAAGTTCAGGGGCCAGAAGATGATCTCGGCCCCCTTCACCTCGAGGATCCGCGGCACCTCGACGGCGATCCCTTCCATGTCGAGCATGATCCCGACCTTGCCGAACTCGGTGTCGAAGACGCGGTACTCCGGATCGGCCGCGACAATGCCGCACCCCAGCTCGTGTTTGGCAGGAGCGTTCTCCGGGTGGGACTTGCGGATCTTCCCGACCAGGGAACCATCCGGCCCGAGAAAGGCGCACGTCGAGTAGAGTCTCCCGTCCTCTCCAGACTCGACGAGAGTCCCTGCGATGACGTAGATGTCGTGCTCCGCCGCAGCCGCGGCCAGCACCTTGACGCTCGGACCGTTCGGGACCGGCTCGGCTATCCGTTCCAGCTTGCCGACATCATCCGTGGTTGGAACCCCCGTCAGGAAGTAGTCGGGGAAACACACGGCCCTGGCTCCACCCGCAGCCGCGCGCTCGATGAGCGCCACGGCCCCCTTGAGGTTTCTCTTCTTGTCACTCCCGAGCGCAGACTGTGCGACAGCAATACGGGTTTCCATGCTCGCTCCCCCGCTACCCGACCCGCGTCATCTTCGGCGCCTGGACCGGGCAGATCCACGTGCAGATGCCGCACCCGTCGCACGCCTTCTGGTCGACGACGGCCTTCTTGTCCTTCATCGAGATCGCCGTGAAGAAACACGACTCCACGCACTTTCCACAGCCGATGCACTTCGCCTTGTCGATCGCGGCCTTCACCGGCGGGTCCTGCGGCAGATCGGCCTCGGACTTGATTTCCTTCAGGAGCTTCCCGCGGAAATCGTCGAGGCTGCTGTAACCGTGCCGCTCCATGTACCCCTCGATGCCCTTTGTCATCTCGCCGATGAGGCCATATCCCTTGGCGTAGAGGGCGCCGCACACCTGCACCGTCGTCGCCCCTACAAGGATGTACTTCACCACATCGCGCCAGTCGGACACTCCCGACACGCCGGAGAGCGGAACCTTGACGGCCCGGGCAAGACGAGCGATCCATGAGAGGCCTACGGGGCGGTTCCACGTCCCGCCCATACCGCCGAACGCCGGCTGGAGGAAGAACTCCTCCTTCTCGGCGTCGATTTCGAGAACCGGGCGGCCGAACGTACCGATGGCCGTGATCGCGTCTGCGCCGGCCTCCACGACCTTCGGTCCGACCTCGGCGGGATCCTCCCAATCGGCCATGAGCTTGCAGATCACGGGGACCTTGGCGACGCTCTTGACTGACGAGACGATCACCGGGTCGGTCTGGTTGTATTTGATCTTCGGCAGGCAGTGCATGTTGAGCTCGATGGCATCGGAGCCCGCGTCCTGCATGATCTCGGCCAGCTTCTTCCAGTCGTCGTACTTGTAGGGAGCGGCGCAGATGCTGGCGATGATCGGCATTTCGATCTCTTTCTTCAGCTGCCGGATGCCTTCCGCGTACTCGTCCGGCGTGGGGTAGCGCTCCCCGTATCGGAACACCGTGAAGTAGCCGTCCTTCGCGGCTAGGGCCGGGTCGTACACGGTCCCCGCTCTGTTGATGACGGCGAAGCGCGGTCGCGGGTTCTTCCCGTACCGCCGCACCGGCTCGCCCGGCTTCGACACCGGGTACACCACGGACTTGATCACCGCGCTGCCCGCTCCCGCCTTGTCCAGCCGGCGGAGGTTCATGGGCCCGATCGTCGGCGTCGCTGACGCCGCGATGATCGGGTTCCGCAACTTGACGCCGCAGTACTCGACTTTCAGTGACACGCTTCTCACTCCTCTCCGATCCTCTGGATCTCCGATCCTTCGACGTCCGCCTCGATCCGCCCGACGTGCTGCAGCATGAGGCGAACGGCCCTCTCCGTGTCCTGCGAGCGAATCGCCAGCAGAATCTCGTGGTACTCTTCGATCAGCGACTGAACGACCGCGGTTACGTCCTCCCCCATCTCCCGCAGGCGACTCGCCATGACCTCGCTCCAAAGCCGTTCGGTCATGACCTGGTAGAGCATCCAATACTCGAGCTTCGCCAGGAGCGTGTTCCCCGTCGCGACGGCGAGGGACATATGGAAGGCGCGGTTCGCCTCGAGGTAGGCCTCAATGCCTCCACGGTTCATCGCCTCCGCCAGCCGGCGGAACGCGAGGTTGATCTGCGCGGCCTTGACGGGGGTCAGTTCGGGCACCAGCGTCCGCAGAATGACCTCCTCGACGACGACCCGCAGCTGAAAGACCTCATGAGGGCTCTCCGACTCCGCGAGGAGGAGGAGTCCCGCGCTCTCCTCCACCCGTTTCTCCTCAGGAGCCACCGGGTAGGCTCCCACTCCCGGGACGATGCGGATCCGTCCCGCCATGCGGAGGGCCACCAGGGCCTCGTGCACGGGAGACCGCGTCATCCCGAGCGCATCGGCAATCTCCCTCTCCGACGGAAGCTTCGAGTTCGAATTCGTCGACTCAAGCAGTTGGACGATGTACTTAAAGGCCGTGACGCTCTTCTTGCTCTCCGCGATAGGCGCAGAGGGACGCAAGAACGGCAGGACGGGAACCATTCCATCCGACGCCCGAGGATCTTGGTTGGTCATACCAGTATACCAGTATGCCGGTCACCGGGGCACCTGTCAACCCCGCGCCCACAAGACACGTCGAAGCCGATGAACGGACAACCGATACGCCGACGTCTTCCGACTCCCCCGAGAACTGACGCGCTTCCTCGCGCGGGCCGGTCTGCGGGCACCGCGCCCGAGACCCACGCTGTCGCCGCCCGTACCGAGTCTGAGGCCGACCTGCTTCGCCGGTCTCGTCAGCGGATGTCATTCAGTCCTTGAGACGCGTGGAGTTTCGCGCAAGGCGCTCTGCGCAAGGCGCTCCGCGCAAGGCGCTCCGCGTCGGATGCCAGGCCCTGTGGCCGCCAAGCGCGTAGAGATACGACCGGCCGCTGTGCCCAGTCTGCCGCTCTGCGCGAGCGTGCCGTGCTTCTGTGAACAGGGCGTAGACAGCATGGTGGGCCATTGGTATACTGGCATACCGGTATGCAGGACCTCGCCAGAAAGCGTGCCGGGAGGTGAGAACCCACTCAAGACCACAGAGCACCGGTCAACGCAAGGCCTTCCTCCCTTCAAGACAGACTCACCATCACCGCCCGGTGCACAGATCTCACGGGATATCAGGCTGCTGTTTCGCAGGCCGGAGGGGTACGAGCCATGGTGACGTTTGCGGGTCTCTCGCTCAGAAATCCGATCGTCGCAGCATCGGCGACATCGACGTGGAGCGTCTCGTCCATGTTGCGGGCGGAGAACGCCGGTGCCGGTGCCGTCGTGACCAAGTCCGTCGGCTATCACAGCAAGCGCGAGTCGAGATTCATCGGCCATCCGCGTCCGAGGTACCGCCTGGTCAACAAGGGGGTCGGTTGGGATCCCTCCTTAGACAAGGAGGGCGCGTTCTTCAGCCTCTACCGGCTCGGCGAGATGCAGGCTCCCGAAGAACCCGAGGAGTACGCGGAGGTTATTCGCGCCGCGAAGGAAACCCTCACGATCCCGGTTGTCGTCAGTCTCGCCAACGTCTGGACTCCCCCCTATAGGGAGTGGGCCAAGACCGCGAAGATCATGGAAAAGGCCGGCGCAGACGCCCTGGAGCTTGACCTCTCCGCGCATCCGATGCCCAAGGCCACGGACCCGAACATCGTGCGCGCGGTTCGCGACGCCGTCGATCTTCCCGTCATCGCGAAACTGATGATCGGAAGCGAGGATCCGACAGAGATCGGACCGCAGATCGAGAAGGCGGGCGCCGATGCGATCTGCGCGATCGGGACGGGGCCCGGTCTCTGCCTGGAGGTCGACGTGGCTTCCGAGCAGTTCGTTCTACAGCCCAGTTTCCTGGCAACCGGGGGGCCCTGGTACCGGCCGATCGGGTTGGCCTTCATCGCCCGTCTGGCCCGATCCGTCAATATCCCTCTCTCCGGAGTCACCGGGGTGGTGACCTGGGAGGACGCCGCGAAGTACATCCTTCTCGGGGCGACGACGGTGCAGGTCTGTGCGGCGATCTACGCCCACGGCTACAGCGTTCTCGGGAGGATCGCGGACGGCCTCGACAACTACATGCGTGAGAAGGGATATGCCTCGATTGAGGCGTTCCGAGGCAAGCTGCTCGGTCAGCTGGTGCCCCGCTGGGACGACCTCGAACTCGATCCGCCGGTGTCCGCCGTCGCCGACCCCCAACGGTGCGTCCTGTGTGGGCGGTGCATCGACACGTGCATGTATGACGCCATCTCGCTGACACGGGACGGCACGTCGATCCAGGTCGACGGCGACAAGTGCGACGGCTGTAGCCTCTGTGTGTCGCGGTGTCTCACGGGCGCCCTCTCGATGAGGCGCCTAGACGGACCCTCGACGTGAGCCGGGAACAGGGGATAGCAGGCCGGTGTACGTGAAATGAGAAAGGAGCAGGACGTGAAGAGGTTCGAGCTGCAGTTTGAAAGCGGTGACAGGTTCACCGCTGTGCTGCTGGAGATGGACGCCCCGAGGACCGCGAAGGTCTTCTGGGACAACATTCCCCACGAAGCGGTGGTGAAGCACGCCAAGTTCTCCGGAGAGGAGATCTACTTCTTCCTCAACGAGGGAGCGAACGTGGAGCCAGAGAACCGCCTCGAACCCATCGCGGGCGACATCTGCTACGAGGCCGCCGGACGGCCCGTGGTCGTCATCTACTACGGGAACAACATCCACGTCTGGGCGCACGGCGATCACCACCTGAAGAATCGGTTCGCTCGCATCGAGGGCGATCTCGACGCGCTGCACAGGGTTGGGGAGCGCGTCCACGTGGGTGCGGAGAAGGTCGCCGTACGGAGGCTGTGAGCCGGTCCGTCGTGCTCGTCGGACGCGTGGGGATGACCGATTCAGGGAAAGGAGACACGGCGTGGCCGCAAAGGTTGCAGTCCTCTACTACTCGAAGGGCGGAAACACCCAGAAGCTGGCCGAGCACGTTGCTCGTGGTGTGGAGAAGGCGGGGGGAGACGTCGTCCTGCGGTCCTTCGAGGACACGAGCGTCGATCTCTTGCCGGAGTGCGACGGGATCATTCTCGGTGCCCCTACGTATTTCGGGCTGCCCGCAAGCCCTCTCCAGGCCTTCGTCGACGAGTCGATCAAGTACATGCGGAAGCTCGACGGCAAGGTCGGCGGAGCGTTTACGACGTCGGCGCGTCGTGCAGGCGGGAACGAGACGACGGTCATGGCGATCCTCCAGATGATGCTCGTGCACGGAATGATCGTGCAGGGAACGACGGAGATGGATCACTACGGTGCCGTCGCCATCGGCGAGCCCGACGCCTTGGCGGCCGAGCAGGGCGAGCACTTGGGAATGCGGGTCACGAAGTTGGCCGCGACCCTCAAGGCCTCGTCGCAGGGGGCAGCCTAGCCATGCACGGCGGATACACGGGACGCGTACTCGAAGTCGACCTCAGCCGCGGGGAGTGGGCCGTCACGGACCTCGATCCGGCCCTGGCGGCGGACTACATCGGCGGCCGGGGTTTCACAAGCAAGATCCAGTTCGATCGAACCACGCCGACGACCGACCCCCTTGGCCCCGAGAACGTGCTCATCTTCGCCACCGGGCCCCTCACGGGAACCCTCGCCCCCAGCACAGCGCGGTTCACCATCGGAGCGAAGTCCCCACTCACCGGCCTCCTGGGAGACTCGAACATCGGCGGCTTCTGGGGCCCGGAACTGAAGTTCGCCGGATACGACATGGTCATCGTGACCGGCAGGGCCGAACACCCTGTCTACCTGTGGATCAGCGACGAGACGATCGAGATCCGCGACGCCTCGGCGCTCTGGGGCAGGACGGTCCACGAGACCGAAGAGACGCTGAAGCGCGAGCTGGGAGAGAAGACTCGTATCGCTTCGATCGGCCAGGCCGGGGAGAACCTGGTCCGGTACGCGTGCGTCATCTCCGAGAACTTCCACGCGGCAGGCGAGAAAGGCATGGGGGCCGTCATGGGCTCGAAGAACCTGAAGGCGGTCGCCGTCCGCGGCACGAAGCGCGTCCCGCTGGCTGACGAGAAAGGGTTCAAAGAGGCAAGCAAGGCCGCTCTGCAGGCCGTCATGGCAGACCCGATCTCCAAGCTCATCCCCACGATCGGAACGCTTCGCTACACGAGCGGCTCCCACGCCCGCGGGGCCCTGTGCACGCGGAACTGGCAGACGGGGGTGTTCGAAGGGATCGAGAACATCCGCGGCGAAAGGATCGTCCAGAAGTACGGGATCGGCAACCACCACTGCTTCGCCTGCCCCATCGGGTGCGGACAGGTCGTTCGCCTTCCCAAGAACCTGTTCGGCGGCGTCACGACCAAGCCCGAGTACTACACCAGCGTGGCCTTCACGTCGGTCTGCGGAAACGACAACGTCGAGGCCGCCATCAAGGCGATCGACCTGTGCAACGCGTACGGCCTCGACGCAGGCGAGACGGGACACGCGATCGCGTTCGCCATGGAGTGCGAGCAGAGGGGCTTCCTGAGCCAGGAGGTTCGCGGAGGAGTCGATCTTCGCTGGGGCAATCACACGTCGATCCTCGAACTGATTCCCATGATCGCCTTCCGCAAGGGCCTTGGCGAGCTCCTCGGCGAGGGGCTGCGGACGGTGGCCCGCGAGGTCGGTCACGGCTCCGATCGGTTCGCCATTCACGTCAAGGGCGCGACCATTCCGACGGTCGACCCGCGCGCGACGAAGCTCTACAACCTCCGCTACATCACCGCCAGCCGCGGTGGCGACCATCTCCGCGGCCAGGGGATCCAGGGGGACACGCTCGACGCGCTCCCGATCGCCAAGGCCATGGACAGCATCCTCTTCTTCGAGGAGATGTGCGCGTGGGTGGACATGCTGAGCGTCTGCAAGTTCACCTACCACATGGACTCATCCAGCTTCGACAGCATCCGGAGCAAGTTCGCCGCGCTCGGGCGGCTTTTCGCGACGGCCGCCGGCGTAGAGGTCGACGACGCGCCCGAGCGGCTGCGTCAGCTCGACCGCACCCTCAACATGCGCGCGGGGATCTCCCGGAAAACTGACATCTTGCCGCCCCGGCTTCTCGAGGAGCCGCTCCCCAACGGCCCTCGAAAGGGTGAGGTCTTCGACATTCTCGACGAGTCGCTCAATGAGTACTACACGCGACATGGCTGGGATACGGCCACCGGCCTGCCCAGGAGTTCGGAGAAGGAGGTGGTGTCCGGACCCCAACCTGCATCGTCATAGGCCCAAGACCCTGTGGTTGCTCATCTTAGGAGGCGTTCATGACCATGCGTAAGCTGTTGACTCTCGTCGCCGTCCTGGCGGCGGTGGTGTCCTTCGCCGCATTCTGTGCGGCTGCAGAAGTAGTTGTCACCTACGGACGTACGGCCGTCGAGCCCGGCGATGCCCTCGACTGCCACTTCGGTGGCGGCGCGGCAAGCTATCAGAATTACCCGCTCATCTACGAGCAGTTGTGCGAGTACAACATCCTCACGCACCAGATCGAAGGTCTCTTGGCGGAGAGCTTCGAGGCGTCGGAGGACTCTCGAGTATGGACCTTCCACATTCGGAAGGGGATCAAGTTCCACGATGGGACCGACCTGAATGCCGAGGCGATTCGCTTCAACTTCGAACGGATGATCACGGGGGTCATCAACGATGCCGCCTTGGTCAACTACCAGAACCCGACGTTCGAGATTCCGGACGAGTACACGCTCATCATCAAGTTCCCGGAGCCGTTTGCCACGTTGCCGACGGAGCTGACGTACAACACGTACGGCGTCATGTCGCCGACGTTCATCAAGGCGAACGCCACCGCATCGGATCCCTGGGCCGTCCAAGCCCTGCGCACGCGCGCCGTGGGCACGGGCCCGTTCGAGGTCGTGGAGTACCGCCCGAACGAGTCCCTGACGTTCAAGAAGTTCGCCGGCTACTGGGGCGGCGTGCCGGGCATGCGCAGCTCCCCGAAGTACGACAAGCTGATCATGAGGGTCATCCCGGACGCCACGACCCGCGCGTTCATGCTGGAGACCGGCGAGCTCGACCTCGCCGAGGGGATCCCGGCCGACCTGCGCGAGAAGCTCGCCAAGAACCCGAACTTGAAGGTCGAGTACTACCCGCAGGCGAACGCCCTCTCGTGCCTGATGTTCAACAGCAGCAGGGCCCCGTTCGACAACCTGAAGGTTCGCCAGGCGATCACGTACGCCATCGACTACACCGCCATCCTTCAGGACATCGAGCGCGGTCACCAGCAGCCCATGCATGGTTCCATGCCCCAGGGAATGCTCGGCGCCGACCCGGAGGGAGTGAGTCGACATCGCGACCTCGATCTCGCGAAGAAGCTGATGGCGGAGGCCGGCTATCCGAACGGTTTCAAGACCTCGCTCGCCTTCTCCACTCAGCGCTGGGCGGGCTTCGACGCGATCGCCGAGGTCATCCAGGCGAACCTGTCGGAGATCGGCATCGACCTCGAGCTCAAGGCCCTGGCGTTTGTGGCCCAGAAGGATCTCCGCACCAACAACGACCACACGCTCGACCTGTACACGGTGTCGCTGGGAACGGGCGACCCGTCGGCGTGGGCGGACTCCTGCCGACATCCCTCCACCGACCCGGTCTTCGACCCCTACTACGCCTTCACCTGGGAATCCAACCCCAACCCTGAACTCACCACGGATCTACAGGACCAGGCATTTCTCACGGCCGATACCGTGGAGAGAGCCGCGATGTACCACCAACTCGACCTGCTCGTGATGGAGGACTTCGCGGTGGTGCCGTTGTTCCAGATCAGCACGCCGTACGTGATGCGCAGCAACATCTACGGGTACGTGTACGACCACTGGACCCGCGGCCGGCTCTGGGACCTCGAGAAGCGAGGGTAGAATGCACGGCGGAGCGGGGCCCCACCCCGCTCCGCCGCCTCGTTCGGCTGTGGATAAGGAGAATGCATGACGAGGTTCGTGATCCGCCGGCTCTTCGCCCTGTTCCTCGTGGTCGTTGCGGGGACCGTGCTGATGTTCGTCATCACCCACCTCGCGCCGGGCGACCCGACGCTCCTTCTGGTCGAGTCTTCCCAGGCAAAGAAGTACGACATGACCGCCGTGCGCAGCGCCGGCGCGCAGTCCGGGCAGGTCGTGACCGGGGGAACGCAAGCCATCCAGGACATCCGGCAGCGCTGGGGCCTCGACAAGCCGCTTCATGTACAGCTGTGGATCTACCTCAAGAACATCTTCCGATTCGACTTCGGGACGTCGATCCTGACGCAGCGGAGCGTCGCCAGCGACATCGGGCGGTACTTGCCCGCGACGCTCGAGTTGACGCTCATCGGCGTGTTCGGCGCCGCGGTCATCGGAATCATCTCCGCCCTCGTCTCGGTGGTGTACAAAGGACGAGTGATCGACCACGTGACGCGCGTCGTCTCTCTGCTCGGCGTGGCGTCACCGGCGTTCGTCCTCGCTCTCCTGCTCCTGCTCGTCTTCTACCTGAACCTGCGGTGGTTCCCAAGCGGGGGCCGGATCGCGGCCGGAATCGCCCCGCCGAGAACGATCACCGGGCTCTACTTGGTCGACAGCCTCCTCACGGGGAACTGGGTGGCGTTCCAGAGCAGCTTCGTCCACCTCGTGCTCCCGTCGTTCGCCATCATGTTCGGCGGAATCGGACGCGTGACCCGCATCGCCCGCGCGTCCCTTCTCAACGTCGCCAAGCAGGATTTCGTCACCGTTGGGCGAGCGAAGGGCCTGCCGGAGCTCGTCGTCCTGCGCCGGTATACCCTCCGCAACGCGCTGATCCCGATTATCGCGACGCTGGGTGTCACGTTCGGCTACCTCATGGGCGGATCGATCCTGACGGAGACGGTCTTCTCGTGGCCGGGCATGGGGCGATACATCGTCCAGTCGGCGATCACGCTGGACTACAAGGCCGTCACCGGGTGCGCCCTGGTCATCACCTTCATCTACGGGCTCGTCAACCTGCTCGCGGACATCTCCTACGCGTACGTGGATCCGAGGATCGTCTATGACTAAGCCTGTTGGCTTCGCAGACCGGAGGTGGACATCGTGAAGACCGTCCTGCGTCGCCCAATGATGTGCGTTGGGATCGCTATTGTCGCCCTGGTGGTGATCGCCGGGCTGCTCGCCCCCGTCATCTCCCCGTACGAGCCCACCAAGGTCAACACGTCGGTTCGGCTGAAGCCGCCGACGACCGCCCACTGGTTCGGCACGGACAACCTGGGGCGCGACATCTACACCCGCGTCCTGTACGGCGCCCGCATCTCCATCGCCGTCGGGCTGATCATCACGATCACGGCGGCCGTCCTCGGCTCGGCGCTCGGGGGTCTCGCCGCCTACTACGGCCACCTCCCCGAGCAACTCATCATGAGGTCGGTCGACGTCCTGATCGCGTTTCCCGTCGTCGTCCTCGCGATCGTCCTCGCCGCCGCCCTCGGAGGAGGGCTGTTGAGCGCGATCGTCGCCATGGTCGTTGTGTTCACCCCGCGCTACGCCCGCTTGGGTCACGCCCAGGTTCTCAGCCTGAAGAACTCCGGTTTCGTCGAGAGCGCGAAGGCCATTGGCGTCGGCAACGGCCGCATCCTCTTCAACCACATCATGCGCAACGCCGTCGACCCCATCGTCGTTCAGGGGACCCTCGACATCGGGTTCGCCACGATCTACACGGCAGCCCTCGGATTCGTCGGCCTCGGCGCCCAGGCGCCGACGCCTGAGTGGGGCGCGATGGTCAGCGCCGCGAGGGACTACATGACGCTCGCCTGGTGGTATGTCACCTTCCCAGGCCTTGCCATCATCCTGTCGGTCCTGGGGTGGAACCTCCTCGGAGACGGGATGAGCGACATCCTGAACCCGCGCGAGAGGTCCGAGAAGTCCTGATGGGGCCGGACGCGGTGTCCGCATGGGAGCCCATCCGGGGACCAGATCGCGGTCACGCAACAGGAGTGTATTCTATGAATCGACAGCTCACGTCGACATGCGACCGTCTGCAGCACAACGGATTCCACGCGGTGACCGTCGCCGACGCGGCGGCCGCTCGCGGGGCGGTTCTCGACCTTGTGCCCCCCGGCAGCGCCGTAGGGATCGGGGACTCGGCGACACTACGCCAGATTGGCGCCCTCGAGGCTCTGGAGCAGCAGGGCAGCGTGGTCGTCGACCTCTTCTCCCGCCGGATCTCCGAGCAGACCAACACCGGACAGATCCGTCAAGATCGGCGCAAGCACATCGCGAGGCTGGCGATGCGCTGCACCTTCTTCCTCACGGGAACGAACGCCGTGACCGAGTCGGGGGCGCTCGTCAACATCGATAGCTACGGCAACCGCGTCGCCGGCATGATCTGCGGACCGAGCGAGGTGGTCCTGGTCGCCGGCCGGAACAAGATCGTGCCGGACGTCGACGCCGCTCTGGTCAGGCTCCGCAACGTGATTGTGCCTGCCCACGCCCAGGCGAAGTGGAAGAACACCCCGTGCGCCGTCGCCGGACGATGCAGCAACTGCGACTCCCCCGAGCGTCTCTGCGGGGTCACGACCATCATCGAGAGGGCGCCCGGGTACCTCGACGCGGCCCATGTGATCCTCGTCGATGAGGACCTCGGACTGGGCTGGGATCCCGCGTGGCCGGCCGATCGGATCGCCCGTATCCGCAGCGGCTACGAGGCGCAAACGTGGCTCAAGCTCGGTTCGCGGAAGCCTGCCGGCGGCTAACCCCACCCCGCGCATCGGGGGTTGGCGGCCGCGCCAAGGCAAGCGCGGCCCGACAACTGCACCCCTACGGGTGGTCGGGCAGGCCGCGCGCCGTGTGGGCCGGGTTTCCCCGGAACATCGGCCAGGCGGCGTCCGCCAGACCGCTTGCGGACACGTCGAGGGCGTACAGCGCCCCGTCTCCCGCTCCCACCAAGAGACGCCCGTGGATCGCGTCCCACGTCGGCGACGACACCACGCCTCCGATGCCGTCGATTGTCCAGGCCAACTCTCCGTCCGCCGTCACGGCGTAGAGCCCCCCGCCGTGACTCCCGAACACGATCAGGCCGCCCGCCAACGCGATCGCAGCGGACTCCACCCATCCCGCAGCATGGAAGGACCAGGCCACCGCGCCGCTCGCGTCGAGCGCGTAGAACGTCGAGTCGTCGGAGCCGATCAGAACCCTTCCCCTCGAGTCCAGCACGGGCGCCGCCAGGACCGGTCCGCCCGTTTCGAACCTCCAGCGCAGCGTGCCGTCAGCGGCGAGCGAGTACACGAAATGATCGTCGGAACCGAAGACGATGGAACCGTCCCCGGCGATCGCGGGTGAGGATCGAATCCACGTTCCTGTCTTGAACGCCCACTTCAGGCGGCCCTGCGGGTCGACGGCGTGGAGCGCGTAGTCGAACGACCCGAAGTACACCGTCCCATCCGGCCCGATCGCGGGCGAGGAGAAGACCGGCCCATCGGTGAGGTGCAACCACAAGAGCTCGCCGTTCGGTGAGAAAGCACACAGGGCGCTCCCTGCGAGCTGGTCGTCCGTGTACCCGACGTACACCGTCCCATCGAGGGCGACCGCTGGAGAGGACTCCACGGGTCCTCCCAGTCGAACAGCCCAACGCAGAGTGCCGTCGGATCGGAGCGCATACAGGTGACCATCTTCCGAGCCCACGAAGACCGTGCCATCCGCACCGATCGCCGGAGACGAGTCGACCCTCCCGCTCGTCGCGAACCGCCACCGCAGCGTTCCATCCGGCTCCACCGCGTAGACGAACCGGTCGCGGGATCCGACGAAGACC
>JAQTVA010000144.1 GCA_028707055.1 Candidatus Bipolaricaulis sp.
GATGAAGTCGTCGGCGCCGAGCTTCATCGCGAAGTCGGCGTCGCTGTCCTGGGTGTACGTCGCCGTGTAGAAGACGAAGAGTTTCTCTCGAAGCGCCTCGTCCTTTCGGATCTCCCGACACAGCCGGAAACCGTCCATGACCGGCATCAGGATGTCCGAGACGATGAGGTCGGGCGGGTCGGCCCGCGCCTTCTCGAGGGCCTCCTCGCCGTTCGTGGCAATGAGGACCTGATGCCCGTGCCCGGTCAACAGCGCCGAAAGGAGGTATCGGGCGGCTTCCTTGTCGTCAACCACGAGGACCTTCATCGCACGCTCCTCCTTGCCGTCAGCCGGACGACCCTCCGCTCTGCCCGAGGTACATCTCCAACTGCGCAACGAACGTGTCGGGATTGATCGGCTTCTCGATGTACCCCGTGCACCCCGCCGCGAGCGCCTCCTCCCGATCGCCGAGCATGGCGTACGATGTCACCGCCACGATTGGAATCGATGAGAATCGGGGATCGCGGCGCATCTCCCGCGCGACGTCGTGGCCCGTCATCCCCGGAAGCTGGATGTCGAGGAGGATGATGTCCGCGCCCTCCCGGCATGCCGCCTCGATGCCCTCGCGCCCATTGCGCGCCGTGACCACCTCGAATCCGCGCTTGGTGAGAAGATAGCTCATCAAGTACAGGTTCTGCTCGTTGTCCTCGATCACCAGGGCTCTGCGCTTCATTCCGTCTCCTTCCCGGGAATCGGCAGCCGGAACGTGAACGTGCTTCCGCGGCCCGGCTCGCTCTCGACCGCGATGTCGCCCCCCAAGAGGGTGACCAGGCGCTTCGAGATCGACAGCCCAAGTCCCGTTCCCTCGTAGTTACGCGTCAGCCCGGAGTCGACCTGTTGGAAGGGCACGAACAGCGTCGCGAGATCCTCCTTCTTCATGCCGATTCCGGTGTCCGCGACGGAAGCGATCGCCCAATCCCCATCCAGAGCGGCACGAACCCGAACCTGTCCCGACGCCGTGAACTTGACGGCGTTCGACAGGAGGTTCATCAGGATCTGTCCTACGCGGCGCCGATCGCTGCGCAGAACACCCACGTGCGGAGCCACGTCCACGAGGAGGTCGAGGCCCTTCTTCTCGGCCAGAGGCCGCGCAACACCCACAACCTCGCTGATCAGTTCGGGAAACGAGAAAGGCGCCCGTTCGACCTTCATCTGCCCGGCCTCGATCTTCGAGATGTCGAGGATGTCGTTGATCAGAGCCAGGAGATGTCGGGCGCTCGTCTGCACCATCGAGAGCTGCTTCTTCTGCTCGTCGTTCAGCGGCCCGGCCAGCTCCTGGAGGAGGATCCCGGTGAATCCGATGATCGAGTTGAGCGGGGTCCGGAGCTCATGCGACATCGTGGCGAGGAACGCAGACTTGAGGCGATCGGCGGCCTCGGCCTTCTCCTTCGCCCACTGCAGGGCCTGCGCGGCTCGCGCCCGTTCGGTGATGTCGATCGACGTCCCGACCGCCGCGACGGAGGCCCCGTCAACTCGCACAGGAGCCACGTTGGTTTGGTACGTCCGAACCTCTCCCGCAGCACCGAGAAGGTCGTGTTCGGTCTGGATCGTCTCGCCGTCCAAGACCCTACGCAGCTCCGCCAACCATCGACCGCGATGTACGTCCGGGATGCCGACCTCATCAACCCGTCGCCCCACGAGATCTCCAATCGACGCCTTGCTCGTCGGACTCTGCATCGTGTAGCGCAGATCGCGATCGATCGCGAAGAAGTCGACGGGGACGTTGTCGATGATGGTCCGGAGGTAGGCTTCGCTCTCTCGCAGCGCCTCCTCGGCGACCCGACGGTCCGTGATGTCCATCGAGGTTCCGATCACCGCTTCGACCTCGCCATCGACAAGCACCGGCGCGGTCCGTGAAAGGTACGCCCGTCGTTCTCCCGACTTCGTCACGATGTCGTACTCGTTCTGGATCGTCTCTCCCGCGAGCACGCGGCGGTTCTCGTCGATCCACGTGTCCCGAAGGGCACCGGGAACCTCGACCTCGTCGGCGCGAAGGCCGATCACGTCTCCAACCGCTTCGCGGCTCGTCGGGCTCTGCATCGTGTACCGGAGATCCCGGTCGAGGGCCCAGAAGTCGACGGGCATGTTCTCGATCAGGGTCCGCAGATAAGCCTCGCTGCGGCGGAGGGCCTCCTCGGCGGCGCGCCGATCCGTGATGTCGACGTGCGTTCCCACCATGCGCACCGGCGCTCCGTCCGATTCCCGACGCACAAGGAACGCCCGAGACAGGATGTCGACGTAGTGGCCGTCCCGGTGACGCATGCGAAACTCCGTCTCGTATCGATCGGTCCGGCCGGCGAGATAGTCCCCCTCAAGTTTCTGGACGCGGTCGCGGTCCTCCGGGTGGATGAGCGACCGGAACTCGCCGACCTCTCGTTCCATCTCCTCGCGCGTGTAGCCGAGCATCCCGGCCCACCGCGGGGAGTAGTAAGCCTTGTCGGCCTGGATGTCCCAGTCCCAGACCCCGTCGCTCGCGCCTCGCATGGCCAGCTCGAACCGCTCTTCGCTCGTTCGCAGCGCCCCTTCCGCGGCCGCCCTCCTGCGCGCCTCGCGCCGAACGACGAGAAACGCGGCCGTGAGCGCCGCAATAACGGCAGCCGCCGCGGCAAGCGTCGGAAGGAGCCAGGGAGGCCAACGAATCACGGTCACCGGGCTGGCGGCGCTGAAGAGGTTCCGGTCGAGCGCTCCGTAGTAGACGGACTTCGGATCGGCCTTCCACGCCTCGAGGTTCGCGTCGATTCGCTCGATCAGGCGCACGGTGAGCGGCCCGTCCTTCGGGAGCGCAAATCGGATCTCGCTCGGGTTGAACAGGATCGGTGTCCGCTCGACCTCATACCGCGCTTCATTCTGGAGGCCGAACACGCGGTTCACAACGCCGGCATCGGCTTCGCCGCGGTCGAGGAGCTCGAAGACGTCCTCGTAGTCGTCGACCTCAACGAACGCGCAGGCGATGCCGAAGCGGCGGGCAAGGTCGACGATCCCGCCCGGATCGACGGTGTGCGTGCTGCCGCGCATCACCGCGACGCGGAGGCCGTCGAGATCCGGCAGCGCGGGGATTCCGAGCCCCTTCCGCGCGTAGACGATGCCCCAGTTGACGAGGACGGTCTCGTTTGTGAAGGCGTACGGCTCGGCACGGGCCGGGGTGTACGCCACGTCGACCATGAGGTCGATCTCGCCGGCCGCGAGTCGGGCGAGCCCCTCGGACCACGTCCCGTCGACGTACTGAACGCTCCATCCCTCACGGGCGGCCAGCGCATCGACCAGCTCCGGGAAGAGTCCGCGAGCCACTCCCTGTTCGTCGACGTACACCTTGGGGGGGTTGTCGTACACGCCGACCCTCACGTCGACGCTGGCGAGGATGGGGAACACCATCACCAGCACGAACGCACCAAGAACCACGAGTACCTTCCGCGCAGCCACCGCTCTCCTCTCCCAAGAACCTTCCACCGTGAGACGCGCTCCGTTCCGTCGCGCTGGCTCGGCACGATCGACAGCCTCTCCCAGAATACATCCCAAGTCCCTGGGCGTCTATTCGCTCGTTGGGAACGCGGAGAACGTCATGATCCCCGAGCCGCGGCGGCCGAGAGAGATCGATCCCTCTTGGGTAACCGTTTCGGCGAGGCCGTGCGGGTCCTCCACATGGTTGGACGGAGTGGCTAGAATGGATGCCCATCGGGGAGTGGAGAACGCGGATGAGACAGGCACAGCCGGCGGAGAAGACGACGAGGGCGGCTCTGGAGGAACGCTTCGCTCAGCTCTTCGAGGCCATGGCGGACCCCGCCTACCTGGTCGAAACGGGGTCCGGGAGGATCCTCGCCTGCAACGCGGCCGCCGTCCATCAGACGGGATTCTCGAGGGACGAGCTGGTTGGCAAGCACATTGCGGCCGAGATGGTCCCTCCAGGGGATCGTCCGGACAACGCGGCCGTCACGGCTCAGCTCGCCGCAGGTGGGAGCGGCCGCTTCGTCGAGCGGAAGCAGCGGAAGGACGGGACGATCTACTCCGAAGAGGTCATCGTCATTCCTTTCGGCCGTGAATCCGAAACCCTGCACATTTCCATCAACCACGACATCACCGACCGCGTCGAGAAGGAACGCGCCCTTGCCGAGAGCGAAGCCCGCTACCGAAGCATCTTCGAGTCGACGACCGACGCGATC
>JAQTVA010000015.1 GCA_028707055.1 Candidatus Bipolaricaulis sp.
GGCGCGCCGGCACGCCGGCACGATGCCGATCCGGTCGATCTCGGCCGCGCAGGCGAAGCCGACGGCGTAGGGCGCGCACTCTGCGATGCGGACAAACAGACGCGCGCGCGACGCCGCGGAGAGGCGCTTGGAGTCGTCGACGCCGGCGAGGCGTCGGACGAGGTCGTCGTCCGAGAGGGAGACGGGAAGGTGGACGCAGCCGACGGCGACCGGACCGGCCCACGCGCCCCGCCCGGCCTCGTCAAACCCGACGAGGCACAGCCGCGCCGCGGCGTCGCACGCCGCCCCCTGTGCGCGGTCAAACGACAGGAGCTGCCGACAGAGTTCCTCCATCGGCGGGCGCGCGGCGCGGGGCATCGGCCGGGTCGGAGAGCGGCCGCGGCCTAGTGGATCTTCCGCAGGTCGCGCAGGTAGTAGGGGCGGCTCTGGCGAGCGCCGCGCTCCTTGATGAGTTCGATCTTCTCGATCTTCGGGGAGTTGAGCGGGTACGTCTTCTCGACGCCGATCCCGGACGAGATCTTCCGCACCGTGATCATTTCCTTCGTGCCGCCGCCGCTGCGCTTGAGCACGAGTCCCTCGAAGACTTGGGTTCGCTCCTTCGCCCCTTCCGAGATCCGCTCGTGGATCCGGATGATGTCGCCCGGGCGAAACGCGCCCCGCTCCTTCAGGTGTTCCTGCTCTACGGCTCGTAGGATGTCGTCCATCGCGTTCTCCTCTAGTCTCCTCGTCCCCTGCTCGGGGCATCCCCTTCAGGGGGGACTCCGTCGCCCGCCACGCGATCGAGCACGATCGCCGCCGCGGCGCGGACGGACAGATGATTGAAATCGGCGTCCGGCATGATCGAAGGGAGGATGGCGTCGCACGCGTCGATCAACTCGTCGGCCATCCCCCACCCCGTGCCGAACAGAATATACACCGGTTGGGCGTCGGTTCTCAATCGCCGGCGCACCTCGTCGTAGCCGATGCGGTTCTTCGGCGAGCGCCGCGCCGACGTCGCCACCAGGAAGGGCGAACGTCCTTCCGCCTCCTCGATCGTCCGCAGGGTCTCGTCGAGGTCGGCCGCCACGGTCACGTACTCGATCGCTTCGCCGCGCCGGCTCTTGTCTTCGATACGCTCGGCGTCCGTCCAGAAGCCGTGGATCCGCCACGCGATCGCCTGCTGCGTCGGAACCGGGGTGATGACGAAGTACCGCGCCACGCCGTACGTGCGGGCCGAGCGGGCGATGTCGTGGATGTCGAGCGATGTCACCGACGTCGCCACGATGTCGCCCTCGCGGTTCCGCATCGGGTAGTGCAGGAGTCCGACGTACAGGTTACCCATCCCGCTCGTCCTCGCGCTTCGGGAAGAGGCCCAACAGCTCGGGGCGGTTCTTCGCCGTCTTTCTCCACGCCTCGCGGCGGCGGTACGCGTCGATCTTCGCATGGTCCCCGGACAGGAGCACCTCGGGGACCGCGAGGCCCCGGAACACCGGAGGCCGTGTGTACTGCGGGGCGCCCAGCCGCGTCTCGTCGTAGAACGAGTCGGTGGCCACCGACTCGTACTTGCCGACGACGCCGGGCGTCATCCGCGCCGTGGCCTCGATCAACACCGCCGCCGCTGATTCCCCGCCGGCGATCACGTAGTCGCCGATCGAGACCTCATCGTCGACAAAGTGAAGGATCCGCTCGTCGACGCCCTCGTACCGTCCGCAGAGGAGGATGAGTCCGCCCGAGGCGGCCCAGCGGGTCGCGTCGTCCTGTCGAAAGAGCCTTCCCTGCGCCGAGACGAGGACGGCGGGGCCGCGCGCTCCCTGCGCACGAACGGACTCGAGGCCGCGCACGAACGGGTCGACGCGCAGGAGCATCCCGGCGCCGCCGCCGTACGGGCGGTCGTCGACGGTGCGGTGCGGATCGTCGGTGTAGTCCCGCAGGTCGTGAAGGTGGACCTCGACGGACCCGGCGTCACGCGCCTGGCCGATCACGCCGATCGACAGGATCGTGCCGAGGGCCTCGGGGAAGATCGTGAACACATCGAATCGCATGACGCGTCACTCGGAGATCTCGAGGACGACTTCGCGGTCGATGCGCGCCGCGGCCGCCTCGAGGAACGTCCGCATCGCGGCGATCGTCCGGCCGCCCTTCCCGAGGATGCGACCGCGGTCGTCTTTCCCCACGTGGAGAAAGAAGATGTCCACTCGCTCCGTCTCGATGCGGTCGATCTTGCACGCATCGGGGGACTCGATCAGCGAGTGGACGAGGAACTCGCACAGGCGAAAGAGCAACGTCCCTCCCGAATCGGCCGTCGGCGGCTACGCCGCGGCCTCGTCCTCCTCCCCTTCGGCGTCCGGGGCGGCTCCGCCGCCGGGTCGCTTCGCGGCGTCCAACGCCGCCATGACGCCGGACTTCGAGAGGATGTCGCGCGCGGCCCTCGTCGGCTTCGCGCCGTCGCAAAGCCACTTCAGAGCGACGTCGTGGTCGATCTGGTACGTCGCCGGCTCCGTCTTCGGGTCGTAGTGCCCGAGATCCGCGACGACCTTGGCGTCACGGGGCTTCCGTCCGTCGAGGACGACGACTCGGTACGAGGGCTGCCCCTTGCGACCGACTTTCTTCAACCGGATCTTCGCTGCCATACTCCACCTCAATCGATCGTTTTCGATGCGCCGCCCTACGAGCTGCCGAGCAGGTCCGCTGGGAAGCGCTCCTTCCCGCGACGAGTCCCGGCCCACTTCAGGGCGCGCTTTGCTTCTTCGTAGCGGGCAAGAACGCTGTTGACGTCTCTTACTTTCGTCCCGCTTCCGCGGGCGATCCGCTTCTTTCGACTCCCCCCGATTATAGAGGGGTTCGTCCGTTCTTCCAGCGTCATCGCCCGAAGGATCGCCAGGGTCCTCCGGATCTCGTCTTCGTCGACGTCGGAGGGCCGTCCCTTCAGCAGTTTGGCTGCGCCGGGAAGCCGGTCGAGGATCTGCGACAGCGGCCCGAGCTTGCGCACTTCCTCGAGCTGATCGAGGAAATCCTGCAGCGTGAAGCGGTTCTTCTTGATCTGCTCGACGAGGTGCTCCGCTTTCGTCGTGTCGATCTGCGCTTCCGCCTGCTCGATCAGGGTGAGGACGTCGCCCATGCCGAGGATGCGATCGGCCATCCGCTTCGGGTGGAACGGCTCGAGACCGTCCACCTTCTCCCCCGTCCCGATGTAGACGATCGGGCAGCCGGTGGCGTGCCGGATCGACAGCGCGGCGCCGCCGCGCGCGTCTCCGTCCATCTTGGTCAGAACCACGCCCGTCAGTCCAACGCGCTCGTGGAACGCCGTCGCTACGGCGACGGCCTCTTGTCCCGTCATGGCATCGGCCACAAGGAGCTTCTCATCCGGGGACACGGCGGCGGCGATGTCGGCGATCTCACGCATCATCTCGTCGTCGATCTGAAGGCGCCCTGCGGTGTCGATCACTACGACGTCGCGCAGGTGCTCTTTGGCCCAGCCGACGGCGCCCACGGCGATCCGGACTGGGTCGGGAGACGTGCGGGAAACCACCGGGAGGTCCAAGTCGCGGCCCAGCTTCTCCAGCTGGTCGATGGCCGCCGGGCGGTAGACGTCGGCGGCGACGAGGACCGGCTTGCGGCCGTCCTTGCGCAGGGCATTGGCGATCTTAGCGGCGGTCGTCGTTTTCCCCGAACCCTGCAGTCCGACGAGAAGGACAACGGACGGCCGGCGGTCGAGCCGGAGGGCCGTCCGCTCCCCGCCCATCGTCTCGGCCAGCTCGTCGCGGACGATCTTGACGACCTGCTGGCCGGGGGTCAGGCTCTGGAGGACATCCTCGCCGACCGCGCGGTCGCGAATGCGGGCGACGAGTTCTTTGACGACCTTGTAGTGGACGTCGGCCTCGAGGAGGGCAATCCGGATCTCGCGGAGCCCCTCCGCCACGTCGGCTTCGGTGAGCGACCCCTTCCCCCGCAACCGGGAGAAGATCGCGGACAACCGCTCCGACAACGCGTCGAACATGATCCCGCCTTCGCCCGCGGAACGATCCCCGGGCACGTAGCGTGCAAGCGTACGGGGCGAGAGAATCGCCTGCAACCAGGGACGGCGGGTTCGTTGGGCGATAGACCGGTGCGCGGTGCGCGGTGCGCAGTGCGTGACCGGACGTAGCGTCGCACTCGGGGTTCACAAGAGAGTGCCACGCGCTCCTTTATGGAGGCACGCACGCTCGGTTCTCTCGCGAGAGCGCACTGCACCCTTGGTGCGACGTTCGTGTTTGCGGAGCAGGGTGCGCGGTTCGCGGTGCGCAGTGCGGGAACGGTCGCAGCGTCGCACCTTGGTGCGACGTTCGTGCCGGGGTGTGACGCTCGTGGATGGGCGGGGACACCGCGGGCGCTGGGTGGTCGGCGGGCCGATCGTCCGATTAGACGAGCAGGCCGTGGCGGTCGAGGAACGAGGTCGAGAGCGCGGCGTCGCGAAACGCGGGGTGAGAGACGACGCGGAGCGCGAGGTCGCGCGTCGTCGCCACGCCGGCGATGCGGAACCGGCGAAGCGCCCCTTGCATTCGAACGATCGCCTCTTCTCGGTTCTCGCCCCACGCGATCAACTTCGCCAGGAGGGAATCGTAGTACGGCGACACGATCATCCCGTCGTACAGCGCGGTGTCGAGCCGGATCCCGTGCCCGCCGGGCAGTTCGTCGATGTGAACGGTTCCCGTCGACGGGAGGAAGCCGCGGGATGGGTCCTCGGCGTTCAGCCGGCACTCGATCGCGTGGCCGCACGGCGCGCACGCCTCCAGGTCGAGGGGAATCGATCCGCCGGCCGCGATCTTGATCTGCTCCTTGATCAGGTTCAGACGGCAAGCCATCTCGGTCACCGAGTGCTCGACCTGGATTCGCGCGTTCATCTCGATGAAGTAGACGCCGCCGTCCGGGGCGACGAGGAACTCGACGGTTCCCGCGCTCCAGTACCCGACGGCATGCGCGGTGGCGAGCGCCGCTCGATGCAGCCGCTCACGGACGTCGTCCGGCAGGTTCGGAGCGGGGGACTCTTCGATCAACTTCTGATGGCGGCGCTGGATCGAGCAATCGCGCTCGCCGAGGGTGATCGTTCGTCCGCGCTCGTCTCCGAGGACCTGGACCTCGACGTGCCGGGGGTCGCGGACGGCCTTCTCGAGGTAGAGGTGCCGTTCGCCGCTCGCGGCCTTGGCCTCGGCTTCGGCGGCGGCGAGCGCCGCGGCCAACTCGGTCGGCGCTTCGACCCATCGCAGCCCGCGCCCTCCTCCCCCATAGACCGACTTGACGAGCACCGGGTACCCCATCGCCTCGGCCATCGCCGCCGCGTCCTCGGGCTTCTTGGGGACCAGGCCTCCCGGGAGGATGGGGACGCCGGCCGCAGCGACGCACTCGCGCGTCGCGACCTTGTCCCCGACGATCTGCATCGCGGTGCGGGAGGGACCGATGAACCGGATCCCGTGCTCATCGCAGATCTCCACGAAGCCGGGGTTCTCGGCGAGAAAGCCGTAGCCGGGGTGGATGGCGTCGGCCTCGACCAGCTCGGCGACGCTGATGATGGCCGCGGGATTCAGGTAGCTGCGCGACGCTTCCGCGGGGCCGATGCACACGGCGCCGTCGGCAAGCTTGAGGTACGGCATCGGCTCGTCCGCCTCGGAGTAGACGGCGATGGAGCGGATCCCGAGTTCACGACACGCTTCGATGATACGCAGCGCGATCTCGCCGCGATTGGCGACCAGGACGGTCTTGAAGCTCATAGTGGATCGAGGACGAACAGCACCTGGCCGTACTCCACCGGCTCTCCGTCCTCGGCCTGCACGCTCCGCACCCGGCCCGGAGTCTCGGCCTTGATCTCGTTCATGACTTTCATCGCCTCGATGATGCAGACGGTGTCCCCGGGATGGACGATCTGACCCACTTCAACCAGCGGCGGGGACTCCGGCGTCGCGCGGCGGTAGAACGTCCCGACGAGCGGGGCGGTGATCGGCACCGTTCCGCTCGGGCCTGCGGGGACGGCGCCCGGCGCGGCGGCGAGCGGGGGCTCCGCGAAGCGAGCGTCCCGCTCCGGCGCACGGCGGACGGTGATCCGCTCGTCGCCCTCGGAGATCGTGATCTCCGTCAGGCCCTCGGCCTTCAGGAGTTCGACGATCTCCCGCAATCGGTCCATGTCCACAGGATGCCCCTCCTCGAGTCGCGAGGATTGTATCGACCGGCGGGGCCGAGCAACAGCGGGCGCGCTTGCACCGGTTCAGAACCCTTCTATAATAGCGATCGATGGTGAGATGAGCGATACAGCGTTCTTAGCCGCGGAAGCGGCGTTGTTGCTCGTACTGGTCTTCCTGTCGGCGTACGCCTCGAGCACGGAGACGGCGATCACGTCCCTGACGCACGGTCGCCTGAAGTACTTGATCAACACGCACCACCGAAAGCGTCGCTCGCTCTCGCACCTCCTGAACGAGCCGAACGATCTGATCACCACGCTCCTCGTGCTGAACAACCTGGTCAACGTCGCCGCGAGCACGCTGATGACGCTGATCATCATCCAGGTGCTTCCCGCGCTGTCGAAGACGCTCCAGGGATTGGTCGCCACCGGGGCGATGACGGTCTCGCTCCTCGTGTTCGGCGAGATCACGCCGAAGAACTTCGCGAAGCATAACGCGGAGCGGTTCACCCTCGCGACGATCAACCAGGTGCACGCGTTGGCGAAGTTCCTGCGGCCGGTCGTGTTCTTCTTCCGCCTTCTGGCAAAGGGGGTCGCCCGCGTCTTCGGGGTCAACCTCGCCGAGAGGGAGCCTCTCGGCGTCAGCGACGAGCAGATCGAGACCCTCATCGACGCGGGAGAGGAGAGCGGACTTCTGGCGCAGGCGGACGGGGAGATGATCCGCCGGATCCTCGACTTCGACGAGGTGACGGCCGAGCAGGTCATGGTGCCCCGCCCGGACGTCGAGTCGATCGAGGTCGAGACGTCGATGGCCGCCGTGCGGGCCCTCATCGCCAAGGACGGTCACTCGCGCTTCCCGGTGTACGACGGCATCCCCGACAACGTCGTCGGGACGCTCTACGCGAAGGACCTTCTCGGCACCGATCCGACGGATGCGAAGACCACGCTACGCCAGCTCCTCCGGCCGGCTCACTTCGTGCCGACCACACAGCCGATCAACGTCCTCCTGCGGGAACTGCAGCGACAGAAGGTCCACATGGCGGTGGTGATCGACGAGTTCGGCGGCATGGCGGGGATCGTGACGTTGGAGGACATCCTCGAGGAGATCGTCGGCGAGATCGAAGACGAGTACGATGAGCCCGCGCCGACGCTGCTCGTGAAACGCGTGTCGCGCGACGAGGCGATCGTCTCCGGAGACATCTCGATCCATGACCTGAACCGGGCCATGGACATCGATCTCCCCGAGGACGAAGGGGTGACGGTGAACGGCCTCATTCAGCACCGTATGAACACGCTGGCCCGCGCCGGCGATCGTGTGAAGGTCGACGGAGTCACCCTCCTCGTCGAGCGGGCCAGCGACCGCGAAGTGACGCGCGCGCGCGTCGTCGCCGACCGTGCGTTCACGATGGAGGCCGCGGCCGAGTAGGGGAGCCGCGGCGGGGGTCCATGACCATGCGAACAGGGCTCGCTCTGGTGCTCGGCCTCGCTCTCCTGAGCGGCGCTGCGCACGGCGCCTCGATTCCAAGCCAGCACGTGCAGGCCACGTACCACGCGGAACGTCGCGAGCTCTCGGGAACGCTCGAGGTCACGTTCGCGGAGGTTCCGGGTACGGTCTACTTCCTCCTCCTCCCAAACCTCGACCGCAAGCCGAACCCGTACCTCTCTCCACGTGCGATCGATGCGACGTATCCCGAAGGCTTCACGCCGTCGGGACTCGACGTCTTCGCCGTACACACGGTCGAGGATGGGGTCCGGTCGCCCGCGGCGTATCGCGTTCTCTCGATGCCGCCCGCGTTCCAGACCTATGGGCTCGACGAGGCCGTCCTCGCCGTCGAGGCGACGTCGCCCACGATCGAGATCCGCTTCGCGACCTCCGTTCCCCGACTCGCCCGAGGAGACTGTGGACTCACGGACGGCACGTTCACATGGCGATTTGGATGGTTCCCTCTCCTCGTGGAGAGCGACGAGGCGTACGTGGAACGCGACGGGGTCCTGTTCCACGGCGACGGCGAGGCGTTCCCGCTCATCTTGCCGCTCGCGGAGATGGAGGGAGACCTCTCGCTGCCCGCGGACGTCCGGGTCTACGCCGGGGCGGACCACGTCGAACCTGCGGCCGCGCCCGACGCAAACGGGTCGCGGCACGTGCGTCTGTGGAACGAGTCACCGACTCGGTCGCTCGCCGTCACGTTCGACGCCGGCTACGAGGAGTACACGCTCGACGGCCCGACGCCGATCCGCGTGGCGTATCTCGGGAACCACGCGAACACGGCCCGCCTCCTGGCCACGTACGCCCGCGACATCCTCGCCGAGTACAAAGCGCGCTACGGAGCGTACCCACGATCGGGACTCTCGATCGTCGAGAACCCGAACACCCTCGGCGACGCGTTCTCCGCCGACGGCATCGTCTGGCTGTCCTCGCGGTTCTTCACCCACCGCGACGTCCTTCTCCCCGAGGTCCTGCACCGCCTCACCGAGTACGTCCTCGCCCACGAGATCGCCCATCAGTGGTTCGGCGTCGGAATGGGCGTCGACCTCGACGCCGAGGGGTGGCTGTCCGAGGGTCTGGCTCAGTACGCGTCCGTCGCGTACTTCGAACGCGCCTACGGGGCCGCCGACCCGAACCTCATCGCCGTGCGCGATCGGGGCGTCCTGGAGGAGGCCGTGGCGCGCCAGTTCGGGTACCTGAACCTGCGCGAGCATCTGATCGAGCTCCCGTACCTCGCGTCGGTGTGGAGCGCGTTCGATGAGGCGTTGGTCAAGCCGGCCAACGAGCTCGAGTACGCCAACGAGTCCGCGACGCGCCTGTACGACAAGGGCTACTTGGTGGCCCGAGCGCTGGCGGCTGCCGTGGGCGAGGAAACCCTCGATCGGGCGCTCCGCCGCGCCGTGGATGCAGGACGCGCCCACCGGATCGACTCCACGCGGCTGCGCGCCCTCGTCGAGGAGGAGGCCGGACGCTCGCTCGCGGAGTGGTTCGACATCTGGGTCTTCGGCGCCGGGTCGGTCGACTACGCGGTGCGGATCGTCGAGCGGGTCGCGAACGTCGACGCCTACGAGACCGCCGTGGCCGTCACGCGAACCGGGGGAACGGCTCAGGACGTTGAGGTGGAGGCGACGATGCTCTCCGGCGCGGCGGTGCGACTCACGTGGGACGGTGTGGATGCGGAGGGGCTCGTCACTTTCCGAACCCCGTCGCCCGTCGTTCACGCGGTCGTCGATCCGGACCATCGACTGCCCGACCGTGACCGAATCAACAACCACGCGCCGGTGAGGATCGTGGCGGCGGTGAGCCGCGCCGCGTACCCGCTCGACGCCTACGTGATCTCACCGACGTCGTCCGGCGGCGTCGTACTGTCCCGCCTCGACCGGTTCGCGCTGGGCGTGGAGGAGGACTCCGCCTCGCTCGTCGTCCGGCGGGGACGCGATCTCGAGTTCTCCGCCGCGGCGGGGTTGTCGAGCGCCGGGATCGTGGGCGGCGTGGCCTGCGCGGTCACGCGGTACGAGCCGGTGGAGACCGGAGCGCCCGGCACGACGTGGGAGGCAGCGCGGACGGTCTCCGCCGCGGCCTACCGGCTCGCCTCCCAAGGTGAGCCGTTCTACGTCGCGCGAGTGGAGGCGGTTCGTCTGCCGTCCGTCACGTCGAGCCGAATCGCCGCGGCCTCCGTCGACCTCATCTCCGGAGGTTCCGGGCGGCTCTCGCTAGCCGCGTTCGACGAGCTGCGCGTCTTCCCCGGGATGTACCTCCTGGGAACGGGGTTCCTCGGCTTCAGCCTCGGCGAGGTTCCGCAGGGTCTCCTGTTCGACTGGAGCGAGCTGGCGTCGGCGGCCCCCGCGCCCGCGCCGAACAAGCTCTCGGCGAGCCTGGCGTTCGAGTTCCCGTCGACGGAAGGACTGCCCTACAACGCGTTCAACCTGGCGATGATCGACGGACTGTGTCTCCGGGTGTTCGTCGCCGGCGGCGTCGGTTGGACAAGCGCCGATCGATTCGGTACAACGTCGGCCAGCGTAGAGGCCGGGATCGAAGAGGAGTTCGACCTTTCCACGCTCGGCGGACTCGTCTCGCTCTCCGTCCGCATCGGGGTCGCCGTCCCGATCACCGGCGAGGCCGTTCCCGCCCTCTACGTAGGGTTCTCCCTGTAACGGGCAGGAAGGAGTCGGACGATGGGAATCCCAAGCCGGTGGCTGAGCGACTACGTCGACCTCGAGGTGAGCGAGGCCACGATCGCGCGCCTCGCCGAGCGGTTGACCCTCGCGGGCCTGGAGGTCGAGGAGATCCGACCGACGGGAACGCTGCGGGGCGTCGTTGTCGGACGAGTCACGACGTGCCGGCCTCATCCGAACTCCGATCACTTGTCGCTGTGCTGCGTGGACGTCGGCGGCGAGACGCTCGATGTCGTCTGCGGCGCCGCGAACGTGTGCGTCGACGCGCGGGTCCCGCTCGCCCGCATCGGGGCGGAGCTGCCCAATGGGTTCCGCATCGAGAAGCGGAAGGTACGTGGCCAAGTCTCGAACGGGATGATCTGCTCCAAGGCCGAGTTGGGCCTGGAGGAGAAGTCCGAGGGTATCTGGATCTTCGACGAGCGCCTCGGGCTCCCGCTGGGCGCCGACCTCGCAGAGCTGCTTGAGTACGACGACTTCGTCCTCGACATCAAGGTGAAGTCGAACCGGACGGACTGCTTCGGCGTGTACGGCGTGGCCCGCGAAGTGGCCGCCGTGCTCGACCGCCCCCTGCGGCCGCTCGACGTGTCGTGCGACGAGACACCGGCGAAGGACCGAATCGAAATCGAGATCGAGGATCCGCGGGACACGCCGCGGTACGCGCTCCGACGGATGGACGCCGTCGCCGTCGGGCCGTCGCCGCTCCGCATCCAACACCGGCTGATCAAGGCGGGGATGCGGCCGGTGTCGAACGCCGTCGATGCCACGAACTACGTCATGATCGAGCTCGGACACCCGATCCACCCGTTCGACGCCGATCGGCTCGGGACGAAGATCCTCGTCCGCCGGGCTCGACCGAGCGAGTCGTTCCGCACCCTCGACGGCGTCGATCGCACGCTCGACCCGAGGGCCCTCCTCATCACGGACGGCGGCCGCCCGATCGCCCTCGCCGGGGTGATGGGCGGAGAGGAGAGTGAGATCCGCGAGGAGACGAAGCGGATCCTGCTCGAGGTCGCCACCTTTCACCATCGGACGATCCGCGAGTCGTCGCGCTCCGTCGGGCTGCAGAGCGAGGCCTCGCAGAGGTTCGAGCGCGGCGTCGGGCCCGAGGGAATCCCTCTCGTCGCCGCCCGCACGGCGCACTGGATGCAGCGACTGACAGGGTGCCGCGTCACATCGGGGTTGGAGGACGCGTACCCGGCGCCCATTCGTCCGCGCACCGTGTCCCTTCGCCCGGAGAAGGCACGCGGCCTCCTGGGGATGGCGATCGACGCCGACGAGGTCGTCCGCCTGCTCCAGCGCCTAGAGATTCCGACGCGGCGGACCGAAGGCGGCGCGGACGTCGTGACCGCCGAGATCCCCTGGTTCCGGCCCGACCTGGAGCGCGAGGTCGACCTGATCGAGGAGGTCGGCAGGCTGCACGGCTACGACCGGCTCGAGGCCGTGGCGCCGCGCGCCGTCGTGCGCGTCGGGCGGAAGGACGACGCCGAGCTCGGCAAGGATCGGATCCGAGCGTGCCTCGTTGCCTTGGGGATGGACGAGGTCGTGAACGACGGATTCGATGATCGCCGGTGGAGGGAGGCGCTGTCGCTGCCGAACGACGACCTGCTCCGGGTGCGCAATCCGATGGCCGCGGCGCAGGAGGCGCTCCGCGGCAGTCTTCTGCCGGGTCTCCTCGCGACGGTCGAGACGAACCTCAGTCGAGGGGTCGACGGTGGAGCCGTCTTCGAGCTCGGTCGGGTCTTCTCGCGAACCCGGGGCGAAACCGACGCACTCGGCGGCGCCCTGTTCGGGCGGACGGGGCTCCCGCTGTCAGGGAAGGAGCGGGTCTCGCTGTCCGACGCCAAGGGGCTTCTCGACCGGCTGTTCGCCTCTCTCCGGATCGAGGGAGTCGAGGTCGTCGCCGACGCGGCGCGTCCGTTCCTCCATCCTGGGCGCTCCGGAACCTGGACGCAGGCCGGGCAAGCGATCGGGGTGTTCGGGGAGCTCCACCCGAACCAGAGCGAGCGGTTCGCGGTGCCGACCACGGTGCTCGTCTTCGAGTTCGCGCTCGCCTCGCTCTTCGCCGCCGCGCAGCCGGCCCGGTACCGCCCGATCCCGCTCGTACCGGCGGCCAAGCGTGACCTGTCCCTCACGGTGCCGCTCGCCGTCGAGGAGGCGCGCGTCCGCGCCGTGCTCGCCTCGGAGCCGGCCGTCGAGTCGATCCTCCTCTACGACCTCTACGTCGGGGAACAGGTCGGCGAGGGGAAGAAGAGCCTGACCTACGAACTCGCCCTCCGCGCCCCGGAGCGCACGCTCACCGACGCGGAGGCGGCGGAGATCGTCGATCGCCTGGCGCGCCGCCTGGCGGAGATCGACGTGCACGTGCGCACGGCATGAACAAGACGATCCTCGCCCACGACGCGTCGCAGATGGAGGACATCGGCGAGGAGCTCGGTTCCCGCTTGCGAGACGGCACGCTCGTCTCGCTCGTCGGACCGCTCGGCTCGGGGAAGACGACGCTCGTCAAGGGGATCGCCAAGGGCCTCCTCATCACCGACGTCATCGTGTCACCGAGCTACATGCTCGCCCGCGAATACAAGGGGCGATTGGCCCTCCACCACATCGACGCGTACCGCATCGGTTCGCTGGCCGAACTGGCCGAAGTTGGGCTGGACGACTCCCTGCCGCCGGACCGCGGCGTCACGGTGGTCGAGTGGCCGGAGCGGATCGACGGCCTCGTCGAGGCGAGCGACATCCTCGTGGAGATCGAGCTTCTCGACGACGGCTCCCGCCGCGTTCAACTCCGCACGCGGTAGGATGCGTCCCGGGCCGTGTCCCAGACCCCGTCCACGCGGGTGCCGCACGACGGACAAGTTCCGCGGGACAGCCGGTTCTCCAACACGAGGTACCCCGCGCGTCGGATGACGACGGCGCCGCACGACGGACAGTGCGTTTCTTCTCCTTCGCCGGGGACGTTGCCGAGGTAGACGAAGTGAAGGCCGACGTCGAGGCCGATCCGCCGCGCCGTCTCGAGCGTCTCCACCGGCGTCGGGGGGTGCTGCATCATGCGGAATGCGGGGAAGAAGCGACTGACGTGCCACGGAATCGACGGCGAGACCGCGGCGATCGTCTCCGCCGTCCGCCGCAGTTCGTCGTCCGCGTCGTTCATCCCAGGGATCAGGAGGGTCGTCACCTCGATCCAGACCCCTCCTCCGTGCACGCGCCGGATGGAGTCGAGGACCGGGCGCACGTCGCCGCCGACTACGTGGTGGTAGAACTCGTCGGAGATCGCCTTGAGGTCGATGTTGATCCCGTCCAGGAACGGAACAACCGCGTCCGCCGCCTCGCGGGTGAAGTATCCGTTCGAGACCCAGACGTTGGCCAGTCCGGCGTCTTTCGCCCGTCGCATGACCTCGAGGTAGAACTCAAGGGCGATCGTCGGCTCCGTATAGGTGTAGGCGATCGATCGACACCGATTGCGAACCGCGTCCTCGACGATCTCGCCGGGCTCCGCCGCGTCGCCGACGAGGCGGCCGTCGTGTTCTCTCGGGTACTGCGAGATGGAGTGGTTCTGGCAGTTCCGGCATGTGAAGTTGCAGCCGACGGTGGCGATGGAGTAGGCGCGCGACCCCGGAAGAAAGTGGAACAGCGGCTTTTTCTCGATCGGATCGACGTCCCGAGCGACGAGGAGCCCGTAGACCGTGCAGTACAACGTTCCGCCGTCGTTCTGGCGGACGCCGCACCGCCCGCTCGCCCCCGGCGCGATCCGACAGCCGTGGGCGCACACTCGGCAGTGCACGTCTCCCCCAGGGATCCGGTCGTAGAGGATCGCTTCCTTCACTCGACTCACCGTGCCATGCTAGCACAGGGAGCGGCGTCCCGAGAACACGGGCTTTCCTGGGTTCCGGGGTTGTCGTACCATCCGAAGCCATGTCGCTCGTTCAGGTGGAGCAGCTTACGAAGGCGTTCGGTATCGACACGCTGTTTGCGCCGTTCTCGGGGCAGATCGCCCGCGGGGATAGAATCGCGTTGATCGGCGACAACGGGGTGGGGAAGTCGACGCTGCTCAAGCTCCTCGCGGACGAGGAGCGTCCGTCCGGAGGGGTCGTCCGCCGGATCGGCTCGGTTCGCGTCGGCTACCTGCCGCAGACGGCGCGCCTGCATGCGACGGGCACGTTGCGCCAAGCGATGGAGGGCGCGTTCGCCCCGCTTCGCGCGGTGGAGGCGGAATTGCGGTCCCTGGAGGTCGAGCTCGGCGCCGGCGCGTCGCCGGATGCCGTCCACCGCTACGACGATCTGCTCCATCGCTTCCACGCCGAGGGAGGGTACGAGATCGAGTCCGCGGTGCGCGCCGCGCTTGCCGGCGTCGGATTCGGCGAAGAGGAGTTGGACAAGCCGACGGCGATCCTGTCCGGAGGCGAGGAGGCGAGGGCCGCCCTCGCCCGCGTCCTCCTCGAGAACCCCGACGTTCTCCTTCTCGATGAGCCGACGAACCACCTCGACTTCGCCGCCCTGGACTGGTTCGAGGAACGGCTCCTCGAGTTCACCGGCGCCCTCGTCCTCGTCTCGCACGACCGCCACCTCCTGGAACGCGTCGCGAACCGAACCTGGGAGCTTGCGTTCGGGCAGGTCACGATCTACCGGCTCGGGTACGAGGCCTCGCGGAGCGCGCGGGACGCCGAGCGGGAGAAGCTCCTCGAAGCGTTCGAAGCGCAGGAAGAGACGATCGAGAAGTACAAGGACTTCATCCGTCGCCACAAGATGGGACAGAAGCACCGTCAGGCCAAGGACCGCGAGAAGAAGCTCGAACGGATCGAGGAGACGCGCATCGAACCTCCGAGGGAGGCGAAGCGAATCTCGCTCCGGATCCGCGTGGGCTCGCCGAGTGGAAAGCGCGTCCTGTCGTTCTCCCGGCTGACGATCGGTTTCGACCGGCCCCTGATCGAGTGTCCCGACCTCGAGCTGTACCGCGGGGAGAAGGTCGCCGTCGTCGGCCCGAACGGCTGCGGGAAGACATCGCTCCTGCGAACGATCACCGGCGAGTTGGCGCCGCTCTCGGGGACGGCGGAGCTCGGGCACGGCGTACGCGTGGCCGTGTACTCGCAGACGCAGGAGGGCCTGCACGGAGACCAGACCGTGCTCGAGACGATCCTCCGTCGAAGCTCGCTCACGATCAGCGAGGCCCGCGGCCTCCTCGGCGCGTACCTCTTCTCCGGCGACGACGTCGAGAAGAAGGCCAAGGCGCTGTCGGGCGGGGAGCGGAGCCGGATCGCGCTCGCTCTCCTGTCGCTGATGGAGGGGAACCTCCTTCTGCTCGACGAGCCGACGAACCACCTCGACCTCGCGAGCCAGGAGATTCTCGAGCGGGCGCTCCAGGAGTACGACGGCACCGTCCTTCTCGTCTCGCACGACCGCGCGCTGCTCGAGGCCGTGACGACGCAGCTGTGGCAGGTCGAGAGCGGCCGGCTGATCGCGTCGTCGTGCGGGTACGCGGAGTACCGCCGGCGCCTCGAGGAGTCCAGGCCGGCGACCCGGCCCGCGGCGCCGCGCTGCGCCGCGGCCGAGACCGAGATCTCAAGGCCGAGACCGGGCGAGCGCCCCAAGAAGCTCGACAAGTACGAGCAGAAGAGGCAGGACGACGCGCGGGCCGCGCTCGAGCGGGCCATCGAGGAGTTGGAGGAGCGCCTGGCCGAGATCGAGCGCGACTTGGTCACCGAAAGCGAGGCGGGAAACGGCCCGCGGATCGCATCGCTCGGCGTCGCGCACAGGACCGCGACCGCCGATCTCGAAGCGCGCTACCGCGAGTGGGAAGCCCTCGCGGCGAAGGCCGAGGAGCGCTGAGAAGACGCATGACCGAGATCGAGGATCGGACGCGGGCCCTGTTGGCGGGGATCCCGCCCCGCGTGCAGGTCGTCGCTGCGGCGAAGACGCGGACGGCGGACGAGATCCGCGCCGCCCTCGCCGGGGGAATCCGCATCGTCGGAGAGAACTACGTCCAGGAGGCCGCGGCGGCTCAGAGCGTCGTCGGCCGGGACGGCGCCGAGTGGCACCTGATCGGGTCGCTGCAGCGGAACAAGGCCAAGGACGCGGTTCGCCAGTTCGATCTCATCCAGACCGTGGACTCGCTTCCCCTTGCGGAGAGGCTCGACGCCGCGGGCCGCGCGCTCGGCCGCGTCGTGCCGATCCTGATCGAGGTGAACAGCGGGCGCGAGCCGCAGAAAGCGGGCGTCTTCCCGGAGGACGTCGAGGCCCTGGCGCGCGCGATCGCGGATCTGGCGTCGATCGAGATGCGCGGCGTGATGACTCTGGGGCCGGCGCGTGAGGCATCCGACGCGCTGCGGCCGTTCTTCGCCGAGACGAAGCGGCGGTTCGACGAACTCGCCCGGCTCCGACTCCCGAACGCGCGGATGACGATCCTGTCGATGGGGATGAGCGACTCCTACCGCGAAGCGATCGACGAGGGAGCGACGATGGTTCGCCTCGGGACGGCGCTGTTCGGCCCGCGAAGGGAGCGAGGATGAAGATCGGAATCCTCTCCGACTCGCACGACAATCTCCCGGCCCTCGAGCGGATCGTCGAGCGGTTCAACGCCGAGGGGGTCGGCCTGGTGCTCCATGCCGGCGACTTCGTGTCGCCGTTCACCGCCGTTCCGCTGGGCCGGCTCCGGGCTCCGCTCGTCGGTGTGTTCGGCAATAACGACGGAGATCGCCTCTACCTCACGCGGCGGTTCGAGGGGATCGGGACGATCCACTCCGGCTCCCATGCACTGGAGGCCGGAGGGCTGCACATCGTCCTCATGCACGAGCCGCGTTCGATCGACGCCCTCGCCGCGAGTGGGGCCTACGATCTCGTCGTCTACGGCCACACCCACCACGTGGACGTACGCCCCGACGGCCCGGCCGACCTCCACCGGCCGAGGATCATCAACCCCGGCGAGGCCTGCGGTTGGCTGACCGGTCGATCGACGGCGATCCTGTTCGATGCGCAGACGAGGCAGGCCGAGGTCATCGCAGTCTAACGGCCGAACCGTGGACGGCGCACGGACGGCGGGCGATACTCCGCCCGGAGGAAGGGAGGACCATGGCATCGGAGAAGGTGGGCACGCCCGAAGAGCGTCACGCGTTCGTCGCCGCGGCGCTCGAGCGAGCCGAGGAGTTGCGTCGGGCCAAGGCGTACGATGAGGGGATCCGTCTCCTCAATGACGCCCTGGCTCGAGAGGTCGATCACGCGGTGATCTACTTTCACCTGGGGAACCTCTACATCGATCAGGGCGATCTCGCTCGCGCCGAACGCGCCTACCTCCGCGTCCTCGAACTCGATCCCGCACACGATCGTGCGAAGAACAACCTCGCCGTGGTGTACAAGCGGCAGGGGAAGTACTCGCTCTTCGTGA